>DATMJT010000552.1:0-6659 GCA_035553735.1 Pilimelia sp. | reverse complement strand
CGCACGCCCGCCCGCCGCGCGGAATGTCCGCGCGGCGGGCGGTATCGCGTTCGGTTTGCTCCGCGTTCCGTCAAGCCGGCCGCTGGTAGCCGAAGACGTAGCGGCCGCTGCCAGAGGACGCGCGCACCAGGTAGCGGTAGTAGCCGGCGCTGCCGCTGTACGACACCTCTTCGTTCGCCGCGCTCGAGGTGCCGCTGGCCACAGTCACCCACGAGCTGCCGTTCCACCGCTGCAGGTACAGGTCGAAGTTGGCACCCGCCGGTCCCGCCACGCAGCCCCGGTGGGTGCCGCTGCCGGTGCTGCGGTAGTAGCTGTTGTTCGGCTGGATCGCCTGCTGCCCGGCGCTCAGCGTCCCGGTGACCTGGTTGGGCAGCCCACACGCGCCCGGCGGCGAGGTCGGGCTGACCGTCGGGCTCGCGGTCGGACTGGCCGTCGGGCTCGGGCTGGCCGTCGGGCTCGGGCTGGTTGTCGGGCTCGGGCTCGGCGTGGAGTTGCCCGCCGTGCAGTGGCGCTGGGTGTCGGTGCGCACCTTCCGGCCGGTGAACTCCTCGATGATGGCCACGTTCTCCGGCGCGTAGTTCTTGGCGATGATCCGGGTGACGTTCGGCCCGCCGAGCTTGCCCGCCGCCGGGTGCGCCGCGGCGATGTCCTGCCAGTACGCCGCCCGCAGGAACTCCGTCAGCACCAGCTCCCGCAGCACCGGCTCAGCCTTGATCTTCGCCCAGTAGGTGGGGTGGTTCGCCTTGGCGACCCGCAGGTACAGCTGGAGGTACAGGAGGTTGGTGGCGACGATGTCGCGGGCGTTGCTCGCCCCGACACCCCTGATGTACTCGCCCACGACGGTCGCGGCCGGCAGGCCCATGAGGCCGGCGTTCAGCTCGGCCGTGACGCCCTGCAACTGGTAGCTGCCCTGCTGCGCGTCGCGCAGGTACAGGTCGTCCATGCTCTTGGTCAGGTCATCGGTGATGAGCGGCAGGATCTCCCTGCGGGGGAAGCCGCCGTGCAGCGGGAACCGCAGGATCTGCTGCGAGTTGTTGATCCATGCCGACGAGTAGACGTTCCACGAGGTGCGGGAGCCGTCGAGGTCCCACATGTGGGTCTCCTCGTGGATGGCGACCATCATCGACTCGGCCAGTGCCTCGAAGCTGTCCTTCTTGACGAACTGGGAGAAGTACTGGTCGTTCGCCTGCGCCGTGGCCAGGCCGTGGCCGCTCGGCCAGCGCCGCTGGTACATGGCCTGGATCGTCGCCAGCCAGTTGCTGGACCGGAAGGACGCCCTGATGTCGCTGATGTCGGCCTGCGTGTTGAAGGGCTCTGAGTAGCAGTACGGGTCCGCGGCGGCGGCAACCCCACCGCCCGCCGGACGCGCGGCCGGGCGGTCGGTCGCAAAGTTGCCGGTGACGCCGCCGGGGCTGCCGGAGGGCGGTACGCCCGCCTGCGCCACGGCGATCGCGGGCACGATCAGCGCGGCGGCCAGGCCACCGGCGACGATCGCCATTCGGGAGATACGCATCGTTGGGCACTCCTTCGGGGATTGGCGCCCGCGAGCCACATCTCGCGGGGCGACCACGCCGCCGGCCTGAGACGCGACGGCTGTCGGGGAGGTGATGGCGACACGGAGGTTGATACATCTCGATACTTGCCGCCTACTGGATGCTTCTGGAGCACCGTGACCGATGTCAAGCGCGCTCCGCCCGCGGCTGCTGGGGGTGCGCTCGTGGCCGGCTCCGCAGATCGAAAGATCGGTACCCCGCAGGCCGAAATCACATCCGCCCGCGGATCGAAAGCAACTCAGCCGCGGATCGAAAGATCATGTTACGCTGACGCCGTGACGCGGTCGGGTCTGCTTCCCCGTCGAGCCGCCTCGGCAGTGGCCGATGCACTGGCCGACACCCGCGTCGTGCTCGTCAACGGCGCGCGCCAGGTGGGCAAGAGCACAATGGTGCGGTCGATCGCGGGCGACCGGGCCGCCGAATGGCGAGACCTCGACCTCCCGCCAGACCGGCAGTCGGCGACCGAGGACCCGGTCGGCTTCGTGTCCTTCGACGGCCTCATGGTCATCGACGAGATCCAGCGGGCGCCTGAGCTGCTGCTCGCCATCAAGGCGGTGGTTGACGCCGATCCCCGGCCAGGCCGGTTCCTGCTCACCGGCTCGTCGCGGCTCCTGGGCCTCCGGGGCCTTCCCGACACGCTGCCGGGGCGGATGGAGACGGTGGAGTTGTGGCCGTTCTCCCAAGGGGAGATCGACGGCGCGCCGGACGGGTTCATCGATGCCGTGTTCCGGCTCGGACCCGAGGTGCGGCACGAGTCGGACATCACCCGGGCCGAGTACGCGGACCGCCTCGTACGCGGGGGCTTCCCGGAGGCGGTCGCCCGGTCCGACCCACGCCGACGGGGCCGGTTCTTCGACGCGTACGTGCAGAGCCTCGTAGACCGGGACGTGCGCCAGCTCAGGGAGATCGAGCGGACCGCTCAGCTCACCACGCTGATCCGCCTACTGGCCGCGCGCTCGGCCACCCTCGTCGCCGCCGGCACGCTTGAGTCGGATCTCCAGGTCAGCAGGCCGACGATCGCGCGCTACCTGGGACTCCTCGAAGAGATCTTTCTCATCAAGCGGATACCCGGGTGGTCGCGGAACCTCGGCACCCGAGTGACCGCCACCACGAAGACGATCTTCGTCGACTCGGGCATTGCGGCTCGCGTGCTCGCCCTGGACGCACACACGCTGCGGCGCCCCGGCGCCCCGTTCGGACCCCTGCTGGAGTCCTTCGTCCTGTCCGAGCTCGCCCGCCAGAGGACCTGGTCGGAGGAGCTGGTCGAGCTGTACCACTACCGCGACCGGGACCGCGTGGAGGTCGACGCGATCCTGGAGAGCAGACGCGGCCAGGTCGTCGGCATCGAGGTGAAGGCGGCGTCGACGGTGCGGGCCGACGACTTCTCCGGATTGCGGCGGCTCGCCACCCGGCTCGGCGACGACTTCCTCCTCGGAGTCGTCCTCTACACGGGCACCACCACCCTGCCGTTCGGCCCGAAGATGCGCGCCATGCCGGTCAGTGCCCTCTGGCAGCTCAGCGGCGCATCATAGGAACCTACCGCCCCGAATCGGAAGAACCGCCCCGCAAACGCCCAGGCCTACCAGAAGCAGGCGCCCGTACGACGAACGGCGAACCCCGCCGCCGCACGCAGGTCCGGGCGCGGTGAGTGGTCACGCTCCCGCCGAGGCGGCCGGGTCGGTGGCCGTTCGCGTGCGTACCAGGAGGACTGCGGTCTTGTGGGGCAGCTCGATCTGGCCAGCTGGCCGAAACCCGGCCCGGGCGAAGGCGCGCACCGAGCGGGCGTTGTCGACGTTCGGCTCCGCGACCACGCGGGTGCACGCGGGATCGGCAGCCAACAGACCCGCGGCGATCACCCGGATCAACTCGCCGCCCCGTCCCCGGCCGGTGTTCTCGGCCGCGCCGATCGCCAGGTGCACGCCGAGGTCGTGGGGGCGGGCGGGGAAGTAGGCCGCCAGCCGGTCCCGGACGACGCGGTACAGCTCGACGTAGGCGAACGGCACCCCGTCGCGGCTCACCAGGCACGGTCGGGAGTGCGCACCGGCGAGCTGGCGCCGCAGCTCCCCGGCCCACCGCTCGCGCGGCCAGTCCTGGTGCCACGCGGTGGCCACGTGCGGGGCGTTCATCCACCGGTGGACGAGGTCGAGGTCGTCGCCGTCGGCCCGCAGGGTTCGGATCGTCCACGGCGCGTCGAGGACGGGCAGCGGGGGCGCGGGCACCCCCAGGCCCACGGCGTCGGTCGGCGCCCCGCCGGGCCGGTTCACCGAGGGGCTGCGTCGGGAGCCGGCCGCCCCGACAGCAGCCGCGCCCAGCCCGACACCGTCGGCTCGGCGGCCAGGTCGCCGAACGGGATCTCGACACCGTGCTCCTGCCAACGGCTGGCCAGCAGCATCACCTTGATGGAGTCGACGCCGTGGGCGATGAGATTGTCCTCCGGGCCGATCGTGTCGGGCTCGACGCCCAGTACCGACGCGACGCTGGCGCGCAGGCCGTCCACGGTGAGATCCGGATGCACCGCCGTGGTGTCGTCCGGTGCGGCCATGGTGTCCTCCTGTGTGGTGAGTGCCCGCAGCACCTCCGCGACGACGGCCGCGCGCTGCGGAACGAGGTAGTAGTGTCCGCCGCCGAAGACGGCCAGGCGGAAGGGGCCGGACGTCGCGGCGGCCCAGTCCGCTGCCTGCGCGACGTCCAGGCGGGGGTCGGCGTCGCCGGTGAGCGCGACGATCCCCGTGGCCAGTGGCGGCCCGCTGGCCGGTCGGTAGGTCTCGATGATCCGGAAGTCGTTACGGATCATGGGAAGCAGCGCGGACCTCAGCTCCGGGTGGCACAGCGCCTCCGCGGACCCGCCGCCGAGGACGCGCAGTTCGGCGACGAGGGCGTCGTCGTCCCGGCGGTGCACCGGGGAGTCGACCGCCCGTTGGTGTTCCGGCGCGGGCCGGGCCGAGACGAACAGCCGGAGCAGGGTGCGGCCGTGCCGGGGCTCCAGCCGGCGGGTCACCTCGTACGCCACCGAGGCCCCCATGCTGTGCCCGAACAGCGCGGTCGGCAGGTCCAGCCGCGCGTCGAGGGCGGCGGCGACCCCGTCGGCGAGGGCCGCCAGGTCGGGTACGCCGGGTTGGGTGAACCGGTCCTCACGGCCCGGGTACTGCACGGCCCACAGTTCGACGTCCGCCGGCAGTTCGTCGGCCCACGCCCGGTAGAAGCTCGCCGCGCCGCCGGCCGGCGGGAAGCACACGAGGCGGCGCCTGGCGTGCGGTCGGGCGCGGTAGCACCGCAGCCAGTCGCCGCGGCGGATGTCCGGGCTCACGACCGCATCAGCTCCGCGTCGAGCTGTTCGGCGGTCAGGCTCGCGACGTGGCGGTAGATCTCGGCTACCTTCTCCAGCCGTCCGGGTGGATCCTCGCCGGCCCGCATGGCCTCGGCCAACTGGGCGACGGTCACAGTGGTGAACAGCGACAGCAGCCCGAGGCCCGGCGTGTCCAGGGCATCGCGGAGGCGTACGACGATCCGGGTGGCCAGGAGTGAGTCGCCGCCGAGGGCGAAGAAGTCGTCGTGCACGCCGACCCGCTCCACCCCCAGCACCTCCTGCCACACCTCCGCGATCACGGCCTCCAGCGCGGTGGTGGGCGGCGCGTGGCCGGTCGCCGCCGGACGGCCGGGGCCGCGCGGGTCCGCCGCGGCCGCGGTCAGCGCGGCCCGGTCCACCTTGCCGTTGGCGGTCAGCGGCAGGGCGGGCAGCACCGTGAGGGTGGCCGGCACGAGATGCCCCGGCAGGACGGCCCGCAGGGCGCGGGTCAGCTCCGCCGGATCCAGGGCCTGTCCCCCCGCCGGGGTGACGTAGCCGGCCAGCGCGCGATGGCCGGGACGCCCGTCGTGTGGCACGGCGGTGACCGCCGCGGCACGCACGCCGGGCAGCCGCACCAGCGCCGCCTCGACCTCACCCAGCTCGATCCGCTGGCCCCGGATCTTCACCTGGCCGTCGGCGCGGCCGACGAACTCGATGACGCCGTCCGGGCGGCACCGACCCAGATCGCCGGTGCGGTAGAGCCGCTCGCCGGTGCGCGGGTGCCGGACGAAGGACGCCGCCGTGCGGTCCGGGTCCCGCCAGTACCCGCGGGCCACACCCGGACCCGCGCAGCACAGCT
Organism: Pilimelia sp.; assembly: GCA_035553735.1. GTDB lineage: Bacteria > Actinomycetota > Actinomycetes > Mycobacteriales > Micromonosporaceae > DATMJT01. Next base: position 961 of record DATMJT010000552.1, on the reverse strand, counting down.
CGCCGACCACCCCGTCGGGGCGGTCCCGCAGGTGCTGGTCGAGGATGTGGTAGCGGGTGTTGGCGATGGGGCGGCCGTACGGGACGCTGCGCCAGCCGGGGTCGATCCCGTCGATGGCGTACCAGATGTTCCACAGGGTGGTCTCGGTGGGTCCGCCGACCGACACCACGCGGGCCGCCGGGGCGCGTACCGTCAGCTCCTGCGGAACGTGCAGGGGGATCCAGTCGCCGCCCAGGAACGCCAGCCGCAGCGAGGCCAGGTCGGCGGTCTCCGCCAACAGCATCTCCATCATCGCGGGCACGGAGTTCCAGACGGTGACCCCGTGCCGGGTGATGAGGTCCGCCCAGTGCGCGGGGTCGCGGGCGCGGTCGCCGTCCGGCACGACGACGGCGCCACCGGCGCCGAGCACGCCGAACAGGTCGAACGTGGACATGTCGTGGTGCAGCGCCGTCACCGCCAGGCAGCGGTCCGCGGGCCCGACGCCGAACGCGTCGATGGTGGCGCGCAGGCAGTTCACCATGCCGCGGTGCTCGATCATCACGCCCTTGGGGCGGCCGGTGGAGCCGGAGGTGAACAGCACGTAGGCGAGGTCCTCGGGCGACTGCGCGGCGGGCAGCGGGCGGTCGGGCAGGTCGTCGGGCAGCCGGTCCACGCAGAGCACGTCGCGCCCTGCCACCGCGTCGGCGAGGCCGTCGACCAGCGCCGAGACGGTGAGCACCCGGGCCGCGCCGGCCTGCTCCAGCAGGGCGGCCACGCGGACCGGCGGCTGCGCCGCGTCGACGGGCAGGTACGGCGAGCCGGCGAACAGCGTGCCGTACGCGGCCGCCACCTGCTCCCAGCCCCTGGGCATGACGATCGCCACCGGGCTGGCCGGATCCGCGCCGCGGGCCCGCAGCCAGTGCCCCACCCGGTTGGCCCGCCGGTGGAGCTGCGCGTAGGTGAGCGTGGCGGCCGCGTACGG
>DATMJT010000551.1:0-2970 GCA_035553735.1 Pilimelia sp. | reverse complement strand
GACCCCGAGACCGCGGTTGACGAACTGGTCCGCGGCACCGACGACCGGCTGTCGCTGCGGGGGCTCGTCGGCATCGAGCCGGGCCCGCTGGGCGGCTTCGCGCGGTGCGGGCAGGCGGTCTCCAGCGGCGTCGACGTGGGGGTGTGCTTCTGGGCGGACCGCGGCGCCCTCGGGGTGATCTTCGTCTACTTCGCCGGGGCACGTGACGCCGAGGCGCTGTTCGTGGAGATCCGCGGGGCGGTGCAGCGACGCTCGTGACCCGCCGCAGCCGAGCACCCGAGCCGGCCAGCCGGACGACCCGGCTGGCCGGCTCGGCGGGCTGACCAGGCGGTGCACCCCAACGGCAACCCGTCGGAAACCGGGCCGATCCCTGCCGCCGCGCATCCTGAGTGGTCAGACGGGGCGCGGCCCCGCGAACACCGGCCAGTTCACTAGCGCAGACACCACGGAGGGAACATGCGTGTGGAGCCAGTGACCTCCCCGGCGGCCCGGATCACGGACAGACCGGCCGCCCAGCCCGTTCCGCCTTCCCACGTATCGGCGCGGGCAGCCCCCGATAAAGGACCGGGCAGGGAAATTGTCTCCAGCGGCAACCCGGTGCTCAGCCAGCTCACCGCGGCCGAGCGGATGGCGATCGCCGGACAGACCGGGGTGGAGCTGACCCCCGCCGGCTCGGTCGCGGACCGGCCGGGCCCGCCGCAGCCGCCGCTGCAGCTGATCCTGCGGATGGCCGAGCAGCGGCTGGCGCAGCGACGGGAGGCGGCCACCGCGGAGCACCCCGGCCCCGCGCCAGGGGTCCCGGCGGCGCGGGGCACCGCGTCCGCGCCGCCCGCGGGCGCGCCCGCGCCACCCACAGGCCTGTCCGCGGCACCGGGGCAGCCGGCGTCACCGGCGGGTCCGGCCCCGCACGTCGACCTCAACCTGTGACGGTGGCGGCGCCCCCTCGGTGCGCCGCCACCCGCGCGGGCACGTTGATCAGGCAACGGCACCCCGGTACCGTGCGGGGCGTGACCTCCTCCGACCCGACCGAGCCGCCGCCCTCCCCGCCGGATCCGGGTCGACCGGTCCAGGAGCCGTCAGATGCCGACCAGCCGGTCCGACCGCCGCGCACCGTCGTGGCCGCGGCGCTCGTCCTCTGCGGCTTCGGCGCCCTGGTGACCGCCATCCTCGGCAGTTTCGCGCTGGCCGCCGGGGCGACCGTCGGAGCGCTGACGGTCGCCCTGCTCCTCGTGCTCGTGGTCGCCGCCGCCCTGGGGCTCGTCCGCGGCATCCGGGCCGGGCTCGTGGTGACCTGCGTGCTGGTGCTGACGGCGGTCGTCGCGGCCGTCGTCGGCTCGGTGCGCGCCGGCAACCCGCTCGGCTCCGTGTGCACGCTGGCCTTCGCCGGCACCGTGCTCGGCCTGCTCTTCGGGCCGGAGGTTTCGCGCCGCTGGTTCCGGCCGACCTGAGCGCCGGTCGCCAGCCACGGGTCGCGTCGGCCGCGGCGCGGATGTCGGCGCGTCGACGGCGGCGGAATGTCGGCACCGTGCGGCGACGGGGCACCGGCCTCCGCACGGCGTCGACGGCGGCCGGGGTGCCTCAGCCCAGCGCGACGGTGGCGATCCGGTCATAGGCGGGGCGCGGCCCGAGGTGACTGCGCACCAGGCACAGCTCGTCGAGCGTCCACTCCGGGCCTCGGTAGCTCGCCAGTGCGGCCAGATCGCCGGTCACGTCCACCCGGTCGCCCGGCCGCGCCAGGGTCAGGTGCGGGCGAAACGGCTTGCCGTCGTACGGCAGGCGGGCCCGGCGCAGCTCCCGGCGGACCGACGCGGCCAGCCCGGTGACCGCCTGCGTCTCGCCGCCCACGCCCACCCACAGCACGGTGAAGCGCCCGCGCCCGAACCGACCGCCGCCGCCGAGCCACAGCCGGGGCCCGCGCGCCGGCGGTCCGCCGTCGGGGGGCGGGTCGCCCGGGTGCGGGTCGCGCGCGGCGGCGACCCCTGCGGCCAGGGCCGCCGCGGCGTCACCGCCGCGCGCGTCGGGCACGTCGCCGAGAAAGGCCAGGGTGAGGTGCCAGTGGGCGGCGTCGGCCAGCCGCGCGTTGACTCCCTGCGCGGCCGCCCGGCCGACGGCCAGCCCGGCCACCGCCGCGGCCAGGTGTGCACGCGCCGGCGCCGGCGGGTAGGCCGCCACGAACAGCCTCATCGCCCTCCTCCCGCGGCGGCCGCCGGCGGCTCAGGTCACGCGGCCGCCGACCAGATCGCGGCGAACGCCGCGGCCTCGCCGGCCAGCCAGCGCTCGACCTGCTCCGGCCGGGTGTCCGGGCGGACCCGGTGCACCCGCCCGCGGCGCAGGTCCACCAGGACCGCCTCGGCGTGTGGCAACACCTGGTCGATCTGCCGGCTCATCAGGTGCAGGGTGGCGATCACGGTCTCCTCGCCGGGCGGCTGCTCATCGGTGTGCAGCCGCACCGCCTCGGCGCGGCCGTCCTCGTAGCGCAGCCCGAAGTGCGGGTTGACCTTGACCGGCAACCCGCCGATCGTACCGAGAACGTCGCGGGTCGGTGCCAGCCGCACCGCACGCGGCTCGCCCAGCGACTCCAGATAGGCCAGCGCGCCGGGCACCAGTGCCCGGTAGAGCGGCTGCCAACGCGGCTTCACCTGCTCCACCACCGCCGCCACGTGCCGGCCGCCGGTCTGGAACGCGATGTCGGCCTTGAGCGCCTTGACCAGGGGGCCGTGCGGGTTGAACCCCGAGCGGGCCGCCCGGGCCCGGCGCAGGCCGCCGACGAAGGTCGCCCGGGCAGGCCCCGTGCGGCCCACGTAGCGGGTGAAGGCGAGGAGGGTGGCGTACGGCGGTGGGCTGGCGGGCATGGGACTGGCGGGCACCCGGCTGGCGGGCATGGGACTGGCGGGCATGGGGTCGGAGGCCATCGTTCCCCCTTCTTGTTCGCGCAGGTCAGCGCGGGTTTTCGTACATACATTCTAATCC
>DATMJT010000550.1:0-7133 GCA_035553735.1 Pilimelia sp. | reverse complement strand
ACCACGACCAGCCCGGCGCTGGCCGACTCCGCCACCAGCAGGCCGGCGGCCGCACCCCGCTCGACGCGCGTCTCCACGGGCACCGTCGGGTACTTCTGCCGCCAGAGGGCGACCGCGGCGTGCAGCTCGTCGCGCGCGGTGCGGGCGAGCGCGGCCATGTCGAACACCGCCTGCGGCACGTCCACCCCCCACAGCGCCGGTTCCCGGTACGCGCGCACGGCGCGCAGCGCACAGCCGCGCCAGGCGGCCGCCTCGAACGCCAGGCCGAGGGCCAGGTCACCGGCCGCCGACCCGTCCACGCCCACCACCACCGGTCCGATCGCGGTGTACGCCCGGCCGCGGACCACCGCGACCGGCCCGGCCGCGTGGGTGGCGACCTGCTGGCTCACCGAGCCGAGGAGCAGGCTGGCGAAGCCGCCGTGGCCCCGGTTTCCCACCACGGTCAGCGCGGCGGAGCGCCCCGCCTCCAGGAGCGCCCGCGCTCCGGCGCCGCGCACCGCGATCCCGGACACCGCCACCCCCGGCGCCGCCTCCCGCGCCTGCGCGACCGCCTCGGCCACCAGCGCCTGGAAGAGCTCGCGGGCGTACGACTCCAGCTGCCCACCGCCGGCCAGCCCCTCCACCGTCCAGTGCCCCAGGTAGGCGGCGACGATCCGCAGCCGGGCGTCGCGCCGTTGCGCCTCCTCGGCCGCCCAGCGCAGCGCGGTGCGGGCGGGCGCCGAGCCGTCGAACCCGACGACGATGCAGTTCTCCATCGCTCCTCCTCCTGGGTTCCCGGGCCAGCATCGCCGGGCACCCCGGCGCCGCACGAGGGTCGAAGCGACCCCGATCGCCGGGCCCTTGGACCCCGAGCGGGCCACGGACCAGCGGCCACGGAGGCGGATACCACCCCCGACGTATACATGGACGTCGATCGTCGGGGTTACTCTGGTGCCATGTCGCGCCTTTTCGCCTCCATCGCGGCCGCTGTCCTTTTCGCGGCCGGACCAGCGAACTCCGGTCCCGCCAGCGCGGCCCCGGCCGACGCCGGCTCCACCACCGCCCCGACCGAGGAGACGCCACAGCTGGGCACCGTGCGGGGCATGGACCAGTTCCGCACCGCCTCCGGTTCCCGTTGCACGGTGGCCTTCACCGTCGAGGGCGGGTTCCTGACCGCCGGCCGATGCGTGCGCAGCGGTGACGTCGTCTACGCCCTGACCGGCAAGCGGCTCGGGGTCGTGGTCGCGTCGTCCTACCCCCGGTACGACCATGCCTGGGTCCGCCTGGACGCCGGCTGGGTGCCGGTCGGCGAGGTGCACGGACCCCGCGGGCCCATGCCCATCCACGGCGCCGCCGAGGCACCGGTCGGATCGTCGGTCTGCCGACCCGGCCTGGTCACCGGCTGGCGCTGCGGCACCATCGTGATGCGCAACGCCACCCTGACCACGCCGACCGGCAGCCACAGCGGGCTGGTGCGGACCAACGTCTGCGTGGAGCCCGGCGACGCCGGGCCGTACATCTCCAATGGCCAGGCGCAGGGCATCACCGCCGTGGGCGGCACCGGTAGCTGCTCCAGCAGCAGCGTGTCGTACTTCGAACCGGTCGCCGGGGCGCTCTCCGCGTACGGGCTGCGGTTGCTCACGACGCCGCGCTGAGCGCCGCTGCCCGCCGACCTCCGGGGCGGTGGCCGCCCCGCCGCGCACGGGACGCAGCCGCTCGGGGTGAGCCAGCGTCCGCCGGCAGCCCGGACCGGCACGCTGACCCGGAGCGCTGGCCGGCAGCCCGGACCGGCACGCTCGCCGGCAGCCCGGACCGGCACGCTGGCCGCCGGGTCGGACGGGTGTCGCGGCCAGAAGATCAGGCCGGTGTCAGGAACGCGTCAGTGCGCGTGGCTTGAATCGGCACGACCACCAGATGCGGGGCCCCGCAACCCTTCCGACGACGATCGAAGCGAGGTCGCGATGTCCCCCACCGTGTACGAGGACGCCCGCCAACCGCACCTGCAGGCCATGCTCGCCCGGCTCGCCGACGAGGCGGAGCGGCTGACCTGGCCGCTGGAGCGGCTGCACGAGCTGCGCGACGAGCGCCTGCGCACCCTGCTGCGGCACGCCAAGGAGAACTCCCGCTGGCATGCCGCCCGGCTGGCGCACGTCGACCCGGACGCCGTCACCGGCGCCGACCTTTCCGCCCTGCCGACGATGACCAAGGCCGACGTCATGGCCAACTGGGACGACATCGTGACGGACCCGCGGCTCAACCTCAAGGTGGCCCAGGCCCACCTCGACCACGTGACCGAGCACGGGCCGGCGTACCTGTTCGACCAGTACCACGTCGTCACCACCGGCGGCTCCTCCGGGCTGACCGGCCTGTTCCCGTGGGACTGGGAGGGCTGGCTCGAGGTCGGGGTGGGCGCCTGGCGGCTGGTGCCCTGGCTGACCCGGGAGCTGGGCCTGCCGGTGCCGGGCCGGGGCGCGTTCGTGGGCGCCGCCCACGCCTCGCACGCCTCGGACGCGATCCGGGCGACCTTCGACCCGCCGAAGGACAGCCCCAAGGTGCCGGTCACGCTGCCGCTGCCGGAGATCGTGGCCCGACTCAACGCGCTGCAGCCGGACCGGATCCTGGCCTACCCGTCGATCATGTGGAGGCTGGCGCTGGAGCAGCAGGCCGGGCGGCTGGATCTGAAGCTGAACATCGTGCTGGTCGGCGCCGAGCCGCTCTACCCGCACATGCGCCGCACCATCGAGGAGACCTTCGGCGCTCCGGTGATCGACTTCTACGGCACCTCGGAGACCTGGATGCTGGCCTGCTCCTACCCGGGTAGGTCGGAGCTGCACCTGGTCGAGGACCTCATCGTGTACGAGTTCGTGGACGCCCAGGGCAACCCGGTGCCGCCCGGCCGCAAGGCCGCGAAGCTGCTGGTGACCAACACGGTCAACAAGGTGTTCCCGCTCATCCGATACGAGATCGCCGACGAGGTCGCGCTGCTGGACACACCGAACCCGGGGCCGTGGACCGGCCGCCGGATCGCGCCGGTGCAGGGCCGCCACGACGACATGTTCGAGTACCCGGGCGGGGTGCTGGTCCACCCGTACGTGTTCTGGACGCCGCTGTGGGACTCGCACATCGCGCAGTACCAGGTCCGGCAGACACCGGAGGGCGCCGACGTCGTGGTGGAGCTGCGCAGCGAGTTCCCCCTGGAGCCGGTGCGCGCGGCACTGGTCGCCGCGCTGCGGGAGGCCGGTCACCCGGATCCGGTGGTCACGGTGCGGGCGGTCGACCGGATCGAGCGCAGTCGCATCTCGGGCAAGATCCGCACGTTCGTGCCGCTGCCGGGGTCGCGCACCGGTGCGGTGCCGGCGGCGGCGGTCGCCCCGGCGGCTCCGGCGCCCGTCTGAGTCGCCCCGGGCGCACGCCCGTCGACTCCCCGGCCGTCACCGGCGCCGGCTCGCCCGGCGCCGCGGTGGGCATGCGCCCGTGCCGCGCGCCGGTGGCGTTTGCCGGTGATCGCGGTGAGCTTGTTGGTGCCCAGCGCGGTGGCCAGCGGGATGCCCGGGGCGGTGAGCAGCAGGGCGGGCAGCAGGAGCAGCCCGCCGACCGGCCCGGCCACCCGCCACACCCGCCGACCGGCCCGGCTACCCGCCGGACCGGTCGGCCGGCGCCGGGAGCCGCTGGGCCAGGCCCCCGACCGCCAGCACGAGACCGATCAGGACGGCGAGGCTCACCTGGAGCGCGGCCGGGTACGCCGGCGCGGCGCCGACCGGCCCGAGGACGCCGTAGAACACGATGCCGATCGCCGCGACGCCCACCGCGCTGCCGACCTGCAGCGCGGTGGCCAACGTCCCGGCGGCCGCCCCGGCGTGCCGGCCGGGAAGGCCGAGCAGGGCCGTCGAGGAGAGCGGCGCCATGATCAGGCCCATGCCGAGTCCGGCGACGAACAGCGGCGGGGCGGCCAGCGCCACGGGGCCGGTCACGCCGATCACGCCGGCCACCGCGGCCAGCAGCGCCCAGCCGACGGCCAGCAGCGCCGCGCCCACCGCGAGCACCTGCCGGCCGAGCCGGGCCGCGAGCGACGGCCCGCGCAGGGAGGTGACGAAGAATCCCACCCCCATCGCGGTGAGCACGAGCCCGGAGGTAAGCGCCCCCACCCCGTGTCCCTGTTGCAGGTAGAGCGCCATCACCAGGAAGAACGCGCCCATCGCGGCGTAGTAGCACAGGACGATGGCCAGCCCCACCCGAAACGACCGGACCCGGAACAGGTCCGTGTCGACCAGGGGCGCCCCGCCGCGCGCGGTGAGCCGCCGCTGGTGCGCCCAGAACGCCAGGAGCAGGACGGCGGCGGCGGCCAGACACAGCCCGGACCACAGCGGCCAGCCGCGCTGGCGCCCTTCCACCAGCGGCAGCACCGCCGCCACCAGGCCGGCGGCCACCAGCACCGCACCGGCCACGTCCAGCCGCGCCCGCACCGGCGCCCGCGACTCCGGCATCACCCGCAGCCCGACCAGCAGCGCCGCCACCCCGACCGGCAGGTTGATCAGGAAACACAGCCGCCAGCTCAGCCCGTCGGCGTCCCACCAGATCAGCAGGCCCCCGATGAGCTGGCCGAGGACCGCCGCGAGCCCCGCCGCAAGGGCGTTGGCGGCGAAGGCCCGCGCCCGCGCGGGGCCGGTGTAGACGATCCCCAGCATGGCGATGGCCTGCGGTGCCATCGCCGCCGCCGCGAGTCCCTGCGCCACCCGGGCGGCGATCAACGCGCCCCCGGTGGGGGCCAGCCCGCACGCCGCCGAGGCGAGGGTGAACGCCGCCACACCGAGGGCGAACATCCGCCGCCGCCCGTACAGGTCGCCGAGCCGCCCGAAGGTGATCAACCCAGCGGCGTAGGACAGGCCGTAGCCGGCGATGACCAGCTGGATCTGCGCGCCGCTGGCGGACAGCCCCGCCTGGATCGAGGGAATGGCCACGTTCACGATGAAGAAGTCCAGCGTGACCAGGAACGTCGTCGCCAGGACCACCAGCAGCGTGGCCCAGTACCGCCAGCCGCTCGGCGCGGGCGCGGCCGGCACGGGTGCGGCCGGCACGGGCGCGGCGGGCGCCGCCGCGGGCGCGGGGGCCGCGGCCGCGGTCGATGCCGCCCCGGGGGCGTGTGGAGCGGACGTCAGCACCTCGCCACCGGCCACAGTGGTCCCACCTCTCGCGCGCCACCGGATGGTGCGCACACGGTGCCATCCCGATCCACCGGATGTCGATGACCTGGCAGGTAAGCGCGCCGGCCGACGACCGGCGGCGGCCACGGCCGCCACACCCGGGGGCGGGTCACCGACCCCGCGGCACGCCCCGACGACGGTGCCGCGCCCGGCCGGGGGCCGGGCGCGGCACCGCCTCTCCGGTGGCTACGCCTCGCAGCGGAACTGGTCGACGAGGCTCTGCAGCTCGGCGGCGCGGCGAGCCAGCTCACTGGCGGCCTGCTGCGAGGCGTCGACCCCGTCGCTGGTGTTCCGGGCGGCGGTGGCGATCCCGCCCACGTTCTCGGTGATCGTCGAGGCGCCGGCCGCTGCCTCGTTGATGTTGCGGCTGATCTCGTTGGTGGTGGCGGTCTGCTCCTCCACCGCCGCGGCGATGGTCTGCTGGTAGCTGTTCACCCGCTCGATCACCGCGGCGATGTCCAGGATCGCCTGGGTGGCGTTGGCCGCACCGGTCTGGATCGCCTCGATCCGGCCGGCGATGTCGCCGGTGGCCCGGCTGGTCTCCTGGGCGAGGTCCTTGACCTCGGAGGCCACCACGGCGAATCCCTTGCCCGCCTCGCCGGCCCGGGCCGCCTCGATGGTGGCGTTGAGCGCCAGCAGGTTGGTCTGCTCGGCGATCGCGGTGATCACCTTCAGCACGGCGCCGATCTCGGCGGAGGCGCCGCCCAACTTCTCCACGATCTCGGTGGCGTGCCGCGCGGAGGTGACCGCCTCGCCGGAGACGTTGGCCGCCTGGCCCGCGTTCTGGGCGATCTCGCGGATCGAGGAGGTCATCTCCTCGGCTCCGGCGGCCACGGTCTGCACGTTGGCCGAGACCTCCTCCGACGAGCCGGCGACCAGCCCGGCCTGCGCGGAGGACTGGGTGGCGGAGGCCGCGATCTGCTGGCTGGTGGCCGACAGCTCCTCGGCGCTGGCGGCCACGGTCTGGGCGTTGTCCGCCACCGCCCGCAGTACGGTGCGGGTGCGCTCGGTGGCCCGGTCCAGCGCTCCGGCCATGGCGCCGACCTCGTCGCGGGAGGTGATGCCGGTGGTGACGGTGAGGTCCCCCTCGGCCACGGCCGCCAGCACGGCGGACACCCGGCGCACCGGTGGGATCAGCGAGGCGCGCAGCAGCAGCGCACCGGCGACGGAGAGCGCCAGCGAGCACGCGGCGATGACCAGCATCCACCAGCGGGCGGTCTCGCCCTGTGCATGCACCGCCGCGGTGCTGCCCTCGGCCTGCTCCTCGGCCTGCGCCACCGCCTCGTCGCCCGCCTTGGTGATCTCGCTGAACAGCTCGATCGCACGGCCCAGCACCAACGAGTCACCGGCTTCCCGCTGTGCGCGGGTGCCCTTGCCGTAGTGCTCCACGATCTCGCGGTCCACCGCCATGAAGGAGTCGAACGCGCTGCTCATCGCGTCCACCCGGGCCGCGATGTGCGGCGGCGGGTCCAGCTGGCGGGCGGCGGCCAGCTCCTGGCGGAACGCCTCGGCCGCCGCCAGGAACGGCTTGCGGTTCGGCCCGCTGTCGGCCACCGCGTCCGGCACGCCCCGGGCCACGTCGAAGGCGTACGCGGTCTGCCAGCCGTTGACGTCCGCGGCGCGGTACTTGAGCTGCTGGACCGCGGTGAGCAGCTCGGCGGCGTGGTGGGCGTCGTCGGCGGCCCGCTGCTGGCTGACCGACACGCTGTAGCCCAGCACCGCCACGCCCAGCAGCAACAGCATGGTCACTGCGGCGTTGACCCACAGCCGGGTGGCGAGGGAGAGATTCCGAAGAGCGCTCACGGGGTCGTTGTCGACCGTTGCGCGGCCAAGCTAAGCATTTCGGGCCAGAATCGGCTCGTGCGGTCACCTCGCGGCGCCCCGCGACGCGGACGGTCGCCGGCGTTCGGCCGGGGACCGGCTCGCCCCGGGTCCGAGCGCCGGGGCCGGCAC
>DATMJT010000549.1:0-17353 GCA_035553735.1 Pilimelia sp. | reverse complement strand
GGGAGGAGCACACCCTGCGCCCCTCCCCCACCGGCCGCCAGGGCCCGCACTGACAGCGGCACGCCCAGCGGTCGGCTGGCAAGCGGGCCCCGTCGGCGCCCCACCCGCAACCCGGGTTTACCGGATGACATCGCTCGGCGGTGATGGGCATCATGGCAGGGATGACTTCCGACTCCCGCCTGAAGGCGCTGGCGTCGCTGCGCGGCCTCGCCGTCGGCGACGCGTTGGGCTCCCAGTTCTTCGTCCCGGACAACCGCGGGCACTTCGACCGACGCACGTTGCCGCCGGGACGGTGGCGGTGGACCGACGACACGCAGATGGCCTGCTCCGTCCTCCAGGTTCTCGACGCCCACGGCCGGATCGACGCCGATGCGCTCGCGGCGAGCTTCGCCGCCCGCCACGACGTCGATCGCGGGTACGGAGCGGCGGCCAACCGTCTACTCCGGCTGGTCCGCGAGGGTGGCGACTGGCGCCAGCTCGCCGCCGGCCTGTTCGACGGACAGGGCTCGTACGGCAACGGCGCGGCCATGCGGGTGGCGCCGCTGGGCGCCTGGCACGCCGGCGACCTCGACGCGGCGATTGCTCAGGCGGCGGCGGCGGCACAGGTGACGCACACCCACCCGGAGGCGGTCGCCGGCGCGGTCGCGGTGGCGGTGGCCGCCGCGCTGGTCGCCGCCGGCGAGGACCCCGCGGATCCGGTCGAGTTCCTCACCGCGGTCGCCGGGCACACACCTGAGGGTGCGGTCGCCGCCGGCATCAGGGCGGCCGCCGCGATTGCCGCCGAGACCGACGCCCGCCAGGTCGGGCGGGTGCTGGGCAACGGCTCGGCGGTCAGCGCGCCGGACACGGTCCCCCTCACGCTGTGGGTCGCCGCCCACCACCGCGACGACTTCACGCGCGCGTTCTGGGTCACCGCCTCGGCGGGTGGGGATGTCGACACCACCTGCGCGATCGTCGGCGGCATCCTCGCCGCCCGCCCCGGCCCGGACCGTCCGCCCTCCGCCTGGTGGGCGCAGACGGAGCCGCTGCCCCACTGGATCGGCCCGCATACGTGGCCGATCACCCGACCACAGCAGATCACGCCCCCGCCGCGGGTGTACGACGGCTGCGAGTGGGAGTGCATCCAGGCCGGCTACACCGCTGTCGACATGGACGAGAAGTGGGATCTGTACGTCCGCGACAGCTGGCTGTACGCGCATCGCAGCTGGACCGGCAACGGCATCTACGCCGCCCGCTTCGCCCGCGACGAGGACGGTTGGCGCATCACCACGCTGCACGTCGAGCGCAACCAGGACCTCTACCGCGGCCAGGACGACGCCCACGATGCCCGACTGCTGGAGGCCCTCATCGACCAGCACCTGCTCTGCCCCCGCGGGAACGCGGCCGCCCGGTGACCCGCTATTGCCTCGCACCCCACCGCACCCACTTTAAGAGCAGCTTCTCACTGATAACGGCCGCGGCGATTGCCGCCAGTTGTTGCGATTGCAAACCCGTGACGGCACCATACGGCCAAATGAGACACCGCTCCATGGGTCGCGGCCACCACATTCCAGCTTTGGGAATTCAAGTTTCACCGCAATCTGGCTGCCGAATACCGAAGGCATACAATGGTTCACCATCCAGCGTAGCCATCACTATTCCCTTCGCCCCACCATTGCTCTCAAACGCGGCCATGCCAAAATCGGCCCCATCCACCCGCTTGAGCGCATCGAGAACGGCAAGGGCTTGAGCCCGAGCCACCGAGTTAGGTGGAGCGTTGTGGTACCGCCTCAAGTAGATAGTCCGCACCGAGTCCACCGAAGCAATTGAAGCAGAGATCTCGGCAATCCCGGACTGCATAACTTTATCCGCAAATTCGGGTGCACACCATGTCTGCAAAGCTTTGACGACTTGCCGCTCATCCACGGGCACCTCCACCATTCTTATCTCAGCATTGCTTGAAGACAGCACCAGTCACGCTACTACGTGTCGTCGCACCGGTAACCTGGCCGCGCAATGTAACCTCACTCTCATCATATGCGTAGTTTGCCTTCACAATTTGTGAAGCGACCTCCGATTTGCGGACACGGAGGACCACCCCCGGACCGCCGCCCTCCCGGCTGATATCTAGTGCAATATCAGGATCCGTAGTCCACGAAGTAAAGTTACTTCTGGTGTTGCCGCCGGCATGCAAGTCCGGATCATCATGCCCGCCCCAAGGTGTTGCAACTCCTCGCCGCGCTTCCTCCAATCCAGGGTGCCCCCACGGAACACCTCTATAGAGGTACTCCTCGCCGCCGTCGTTGTGTACGAGCACCGAGGTGTTGCCGGCGAGCACATAGTACGTGTGGATGTCGGCGATGGTGAGGTTGAAGACCTGGGCGTGCTCGGACCACTTCTTGAGGGCCTTGACCTGGACCCAGGTGCCGGCGGAGGTGCGGAGCCACTGGCCGGGGCGCAGATCGGCCGCGTCGACCCACCGCTCCAGGTCGGCGACCCAGAAGGGGTGGTTGCCGGTGGCAACGACCGAACCGCCACTGCCCTCGACGGTGATCTCGACGAGATCCTTGACGCCCTCACCGACGATTGTGGCGATGATGGCCTTGGCCTCAGTGGTGCCCGTGCTCGGATCCGTGGCGAGAACGAACTCACCTTCCTGAAGCATCTCGATCGCCTTGGCGGACCCGTCCGCCAGGAGCACGGGCGTGCCGGCCACGAAGCTGTTGCCGCAGCCGCGCCGGCCCAGACGCCCGGCCAGGGAGGCGCCCCGCGTCGCGCCACCCACCCCGCCTGCCACGAAGGCGGCCGAATCGCCGACCAGGCCCGCTGTGCTCTCGCCCGCGGCCTCGTAGTTCCCGTTGGCCACCTCGTCGAGCAGCTTGCAGTGGCCGATGTTGGCGCAGTGGACGCCGTAGATGTAGTTCCAACCACCGCCGTCTCGGTCGGTGTAGTACTCAACCTCCGTCCAGTACTGCTTGGCGGTGTCGACCGGGTGGGTGATGAGCTGGTATGTCCCCGCGACGACGTCGTGGTTGTACCGCGCCACCTTGTTGACGAATCCACGGGTGAAGTCCTGCATGTTCTCCGTGGCGGTCTGCGGCTTCTTGCAGGAGTCGTTCCAGGCGCACCCCATGGTCTCCGGCGAGCCGGCATAGGTGGCGTGACCGTCACCGCCCGAGCGGTCCGTGTAGAGCCCCGTGGGGTCGGAGAACGTCACAGGGTTGTTGTTGGCGTAGGCGTACGGGTTGATCTGCTGAGGGTCGGCCAGATCCATGATCGGATCCACCGAGACGAACCGGCCCAGTGCCGGGTCGTACTGCCGGGCCCCGATGTTGGTCAGCCCGGTCAGGGCGGGGTCGCCGCCGACGAAGCCCTTTCGGTTGACCCAGCTCGGCTGGGGCCCCCGCGGCCCGCCGTACGGCAGCTGGCGGCGCACGTTCACCGCGTGGTTGAGGATGCCCACCGTCATGTGCTGGGTGCCCTGGTGGTCGCTGTAGACCCAGCTCGCTCCGGCGGGCGTACGGGAGGCAATGGTGCGGCCGTTGAAGGTGTAGTACCGGGTGGCGGTGACCGTCGTGCCCTCCCGGCGCAGCTCCATGCCCGACAAGTAGATCGTGGTGCTGGTCGCGTCCCGGCGCACCAGTCGCCTGCCGTCGGCGGTGTAGACGTTCATCTCCACCGTCTGGGCCGCGTCGCTCACGCTGGCCAGCCGGTCCTCCGCGTCCCAGGTCAACCGCTGGCTGCCGGTACCCGACGGCGCGCAGTCGTTGCCCGCCGCCCCGTGGGGGCGGCACGTGGTGTTGCCCGCCGGGTCGTAGTCGTACCGGTGCGTGACTCCGGGCTGCCCCGGCGCCGCCGTGGTCACCCCCGTGACCGCGTGCGGGAGCGCCACTCCGGCGCCCGGGGCCGGGTACGCGTACGTCCGGGTGGTGTCCCCCGCCGGGGCGTGCGAGACCTCGGTCCGGCGGTTGCCGATCGTGTCGAACGTCCAATCCAGCCAGTAGGCCGCCGGCCCGCCCATGCCGGCCAGCGACGGGCTGGTGGTGCGGCAGTTGGTGGTGGGCATCGGCGTCCAGGCGGTGGTCAGCCGCCGCAGCCGGTCGTAGCGGAAGCACTGCTGATCCGCCACCCCGACCTGCGGCGTCTCCGCGATGGAGATGATGTTGCCCGCGGCGTCGTAGTCGTACGCCCGGTCGGACACCGTGCCCGCAGTGCTCTCGGGCAGCACCCGGGTGCGGGTGACCCGCCGGGTGGTGAGGTCGTACGACGTGAGGTCCTCGACATACACCCCGCCGTCGATCTTCCGCATGGTGAGCGCCGGCTCCCCGTAGGCGGTGTACTGCTGGAGCGCGACGTACCGGCCCAGGCCCGGGAGGGTCGTGTCCATCGAACTCGGTAGGCCGGTGGTCGGGTCGAAGATCGTGTCCACGCCCTCCGAGGCAAGCCCTCCCCCGGAGGGGTAGTTCTGCCCGCTGGGCGTGCCGTCGGAGGGCGAGTAGCTGTAGCCGAAGGAGTACGTGCCGGACAGGCCGGGGCCCTCCACCGCCGGAATCACGAAATGCTCGCCGGAGAGCTGGTACCGGGCGTTGTAGTTGATTGCCCGCCAGGTGTAGGCGTTCGCCGACCCGGGCGGGTCGTACCGGATGGCCTCGGTCAGCTGGCCCCGGACGGTAAGCATGCTGTACAGCCGGTCGTACTTCCACTCGGCCCGCTTGGTCGCCGGGCTGACCGCGTCGTCGTAGAGGCCGGTCTTGCGCCCCAGCTGGTCGTAGGTGTAGACCAGCACCTCGCCACGGGCGTCGGTCGACTTGACCACGTCGTTGGCGTCGTTGTAGTCGGTGCGGGTCAGGCCCTTGTCGGGGTCGCGGGTCTCGACCTTGCGCCCCTTGAGGTCGTAGGTGTAGCTCCACTCGTTCCCGCCGGCGTCGGTGACGCGGGCCAGCTGTCCCTTGCGGTTGTAGTGGTAGCTGAGGCGGTCGTAGCCGCCGGCCACCCCCTGGGCGGTGGTGTGCTGGCGCAGCTCGACGCTGCGCCCCCGGATGTCGGTGAGCACGGTGGTCGGGGTGCCGCCGTCCGGCGGGGTGGTCCTGGTGAGGTCACCCTCGTAGGCGGTGCTGGTGCGCCACTTCTCGACAAGGTTCGTGACGCCGTCGGTGCCGAGGAAGATGCTGTCGGTGACGCGGTTGGCGTTGTCGTACACGGTCCGGGTCAGCGCGGGTACCGACCACTCGGGCTCCCACCACAGCACCCCGGAGGGTGTCCCCGGCTCGACGTGCGGGGAGTAGCTGACCTCGACCCGGCCGAGCTGGTCGTACACCGTGTCGGTGACCACCCGTCCGCCGCCGATCGCGTCGGTCTGGGTCTGTCGGGGGCGCAGGAACGCGTCGGCGATGTGGTACGTCGTCCGGTAGCCGCCCTTGGCGTGGATCACCTTGGCCTGGACGTAGGGGTACGCCGACCGGGTGGCCGAGAACACGTAGCTGTACTCAGCCGAGGGCCGCGTCGGGTTGCTGGCCTTGGACCAGCCGATCTTCCAGACCTTGGCGACGCGGCCGAGCGCGTCGTACTCGACGTCGGTGACCCGGCCGTTCGGGTCGGTCGCCTTCACGGTCGCGCCCCAGTACGGCGCGAGGTCGGTGGTGGTGACCCAGTTGTACGGGGCCGGGCTGGTGCTGGTGACCTTCGTGACCGGGCCTCCGGACGCGGGCGTGTAGGCCACGGTCGTGGTGTTCCCACGGATGTCGGTCGTGGTCAGCACCCGGCCGAACGCGTCGTACGTCCCCTGGGACGTGGTCTGCCACACCGTGCCGCCGGCGGCGGACCAGTCCTTCATCTGCTCGGTCCGGGTGACCGCGCCGTAGACGGGGGCGGTGTCCGGCGATACCGCGCCGTCGAACGTGTGCCGGACGTCGGCGACGACGTCGTCCGGGCTCGCCGGTGCGGCGCCGCAGGCCAACGCCGTGGTCGTCTGCCGCTTGACCGGCGTCAGGAGGTTCTTGGCCAGGTTGCGGTTGTAGACGTAGGTGGTGCACTGCTCGTCGCCGGTGGCCGGCCAGTCGCCGTCGTCGAGCGTCCAGTTCACCGTCCCGTAGGCGCCGTCGAAGTCGGACACGGTGCGAGCGGTGCGCCACCCCCGGGCCCCGTGCACGCCGAGGGCGGTGGCCTGGTAGGTGACCCTCGTTCGCACGAACCGGGCCGTGACCGTGTCGCCGTTGACGGTCCGGCTGGCCGTGGGCGCCGACCGCCACGGGACGTGCACAGTACGGGAGACCGGCCTGGACTCCACCCCGTCGTATACGGTCTGCTCGCGCAGCATCCCGGCGAACTGGTCCTCGTCGTAGACGGTCTCCGCGCCGATCGAGGCGGGTACGGTGACGGTGCGGGTGCCGCCGGACGGCGCGGCGCGGTCACCGTGCATGCCGCGCAGGTACCGGGAGATGGTCAGGGTCTGCTGACCGGGCACCTCCCCCACCCGGGTCCGGACGGTCTCGTAGCCGCGGAACTGGCTCCAGGTCTTGCGGTCCGGCTTGGTGAGCCCGTCGTCGTCGGCGTAGTGCCACGCGGGGGCACCCTCGTACTCGTACCGGGTGAACTTGGTCGGGGCCTGGTGGCCGCCCTGGATTTGCACGTCGGCCTCGGCCACGGCCGTCACGACGTACTTGTGCCACCACTCGGTGATGAGGTTGGTGCCGTACGGGTCGTGGGGGTCGACGCCGATCACGGGGTAGCAGCGCTTGGTGTTGGTGTGCGCCGCCGACGGCAGGTTGCCGGACGAGCACTCCGCCAGCGAGTAGGTCACTTGGATCTTGGCGCCGGTCTCCGTGATGATGTTGGCGATGCGGTGCCAGTTGTTGCTGGTGTTGGTCCGGGTCAGTACCCGGTTGGCCAGCGACGTCGGCTCGAACGTGACCGGCGGCATGGTGACGGTGCCGCCGACGTGCCCGGCGTGCCTGATCGACGCCAGCCACAGCCCGGCGTGCACGCTGCCGTCACCGGGCGACGGGAAGCTGTGCGTCAGCGTCCAGGACTCCACGTCCTGCCAGGCAGGCGTCGCCTTGGTGGTGTCCCACACCCTCGTGGTCACCTTGGCGAGCCGCCTGGTGGACCAGAAGGTAGGCGAGTACCGGCCGGCGCAGGAGGTCGCCGAGGCGGCGCACTCCTGGTCCCACGGCACGTCCGGCCAGTTCTGCCCGCGCGTGGCGCAGTTGGAGACACAGCGGTCGCCCGCGGTGAAGACGACCTGTGCCGTCGGCGTCACGGACCGGTCGGTGCTGCCCCGGTCCCAGGTGCCGTAGTCGATGCGGGTGAGGAAGCTCCCCCGGACGTAGGAGACGGTGGCCGAGTCGGTGTTGCGGGTGGCGTACTTGTTGGTCTCCTGGCTGTACCAGTAGGACATGGTGTTGCCGCGGGGATCGACGACGTAGTCGAGGTTCCACCGCCACGCCTGGGCGCAGCCCGAGCCGGCGAAGGTGCTGGCGGTGCAGGGCTCGTTCGGGTGGTTGCCGTAGACCCGGACGGTGTCGGCCGAGTTGGTGGTGGCCGTGTGGCCGGGAAGGCTGTGCCGGCCGAAGAAGTACTGGACCCCGTCCGGCCCGGTGACCTTCCAGTACTCCCCGTCGTCGTCCCCGTTGGCCGCACCGGTGAGCTTCTCGATCCGGGAGCCGTCCTCGGACCTGCCGTGCCAGCCCTTGCCGGCCTCGTAGACCAGCTCGGTGCCCTTGCCATTGAGGATCATGGTGGCGTTGTCGGAGCGCCAGCAGAGGTCGCCGGTCCGGGTGGTGTTCTTCGCCGCGCCCGCCATGTCGTCGGCGCAGCTGACATAGCGCCGCTCGATGTGGCCGGGGCTGTACTCGAAGCCCTCGCCGACCGCCGACGGCTGGTTGTTGGTCGCCGACGAGCGCCCGTCCACCCCGGCGGAGGAGTAGGCGAGCGTGATGCCCGGCTTGGGGCCGTTGATCGCCGGGGGTGTCCGCATTGGGTAGTCCCAGGAGAAGGCGCCCGCCGAGCCACCCGCCGACCAGGTTGCCGAGGCCGACAGCGCCGTGGCGGTGAAGTCGCCGCTGGGCCCGGACGGCCCGGCGGCCAGCGCGACGAGTACGCCCTGTGGCGCGGCGCCGTGCGCGTTGCCGGCCAACCGCGCCTTGCTGTCGGCGGCCCTCGACCCGCCCAGGGCCGGCAGCGCGACCTCCGCCGACACCGCACTGCCAGAGTTGTGGTGCAGGCTGCGCAGCGGCGTGGCGGCACAGCCCGGCGTGCCGGGCGCGGTCAGTGCGCACTCGGGCAGGCGCCACAACCGCAGCCGCGACGCCCAGTCGCCGCCGAAGGCGCTGCGGAACGCGGCGTAGTCGACGGTCACCCGCGCGGTCCCCGCCGGGGAGCCGGCGGCGGCGCCCACCCGGGCGACGACGCCGTGCCGCCACGCGGCCGGCACCCGCTGGCGGTCCAGCAGGTCCACCCTGACCTCGGTGAGACGGGCGCCGGCCGCCCCCGGCGCCCGGTCCACCCACACGGGCAGCGCGCCGGCCCGGACGCCGCCCGGTGCACCGACACCCCGGGCGCCGCCGGGCGGCAGCGCCACGCGGGCCGTGCCCGCCTGCGGCCAGCGGGGCGCCGGGGCGGGGGTGTACGGCTGGCTGCGCACCGGCCAGGCCTGCCCGCGCACCTCGCCGCCGTGGTCGTCCGTCGGCTCGGCCTGCGCCGTGAGGTGCCGCGGCGGGGCGGCTGGCCGGGCCTGCGCGGGCGCCGGACCGGCCAGCGACGCCGTCAGGGCCAATGCGAGAGCTCCGACGAGCGTCCCCCGGGCCCGCCGGCGGCGGGCCTCCGGACGGGCCCGCATCCTGCCGACGCCGGCCACGTTGGCGCGATTACTCACAACCCCTCCCACCACACATGGCCACGGCAGATCCGTGCG
Organism: Pilimelia sp.; assembly: GCA_035553735.1. Classification (GTDB taxonomy): domain Bacteria; phylum Actinomycetota; class Actinomycetes; order Mycobacteriales; family Micromonosporaceae; genus DATMJT01. Next base: position 8,463 of record DATMJT010000549.1, on the reverse strand, counting down.
CCGGCAAACAGACTCGACGGCACGCGGCTGCGACTGCGCGGAGTGCCCGGGTCACGACGACTGCTTGTCGTACTGCAGCCGCACCGCGGCGGCCGTCGCGGCGCCCTGGTGCACGACCAGGTCGTCCACCCCGCCGTGCAGCCAGTTGGCGAAGCCGCCCGGTTGGTCCGACCGGCCGACGACCAGCGGCCCGGCCGCCTGCCACGGCTGCCAGCTCGTGTTGAGCGCCACGGCGCCGGCGGGCTCACCGTTGACGAACAGCCGCAGCCTCCGCGCACCGGCATCGAGCACCCCGGTCAGCTGATACCAGTTGCCGGTCAGCTCCGCCACGGCTGGCGTCGGCGCCGCGACGGTGGTCGTGGCGGTGCTGCCGCTCGCGGAGCGGACAGTGAACACCCACTCGCCGGTGGTGGCCCCGGTGGCCCGGTAGCCCAGGTCGAAGCCGCTGTAGCCGCCACTCGCCGGGTTGTCCTGCGACACGACCGTCCGGGTGCCGGTTCGGTCGGTCAGGTGGACCCAGGCCGACACGGTGAAGGAACCGTCGGTGCGCAGCACCGGGTCGTCGCCCCAGGTCGGGTTGAACGGGTCGCCCGCGAGGCGCTGCGACCTGCCGTACTCCTGGGTGCTCGCCTGGTAGTGCGGGTCACCCGGGTCGTCCACCCAGTGGGTGCCGTCAAGGTAGATGCCGCCGTTGCGGCTACCCGAGCCGAGACCGACGCCGGCCGAGAGCGCCAGCCGCCGGTCGAAGGCGATGTCGGGAGCCTGACACAGGAGGGGGTCACCGCCGTCCTCGTAGCAGGGCATGGCGTCCTCGAAGTCCCAGTCGCCGACCCGCAGCACCGTGAACATGGCCGGCTCGGTGATGCCCCCGGACTCCGGCTCACTGGCCAGGGCCCCGGTGAAGTCGTGGCCGACCAGGACCCGGTCGTAGGCGTGCACCGCCGCCACCGAGCCGGGCCAGGGGTTGCTGGGTGCTCCCGAGGCGTAGCCGCGGCCGACCACAAAGGGCCCGGTCGCCGCCCAGGGGGTCACCGGCCGGTCCACCTCCTGCGCCAGCACGCCGTCGACGTAGAGGCGGATCTTGCCGGCGGGCTTGTCGTACACGCCGGCCAGGTGCGTCCACCGGCCGACGTCCGCCGCGGTGAGCGCGGCCCCGCCCACCGCGGCACGGGCGGTGCTGGACTGCGCCGCGGTGTCCTTCATCAGGAACGCCCACCGGGGCGTCAGCGGCGAGCCCGTCAACCGCGTGCCCAGGGCGAACCCGACGGTGTCACTGCCCTGCTGGGCCACCGCGTGGTGGTCGGCGGTGGTGGGCAGCGCGCCGAGGCGCACCCAGCCGGCCACGCTGAACGAGCCGGTGGTGTCCACAACCGGCCCGGCGGTCGCGGCCACCGCGGACAGGCCGGTGAACGTGGCGGTCTTTCCGCCGATCACCCGGATGTCGTCGCTCCACGTCACGCCGGTTGCGGTCAGCGGGGTGTCCCCGCCGACCGTGGGCGCCCCGTCGGCCAGCGCCTCGACCTCGCCCACCTGGGGCAGCTGTTCGAGCCGCCAGCTGGCCCGGGCCGTGCTCGGCCGAGGCGCGGTGAACTCGACGTGACCGGAGCCCTGGTTCAGGGTCGAGTCCACGGCCGCGACGTACAGCGTGTTCAGCCCGTACTTGGGCACGGTCAGGGTCACGGTCGCGTAGCGGGGGCCGCTGCCCTGCGCGGTGATCTCCGTAGTGGCGGCCGTCCAGCCGTACCGGAACTTCGTCACCAGCGGGTCGGGGGACTCGATCCGGATCTGCACGGTCCCGCCGGGTGTGGTCGGCTGGGTCTGCAAGGTGGCGGTCACCGTGGGCACGGTGGTGTCGACCGTGAACTGGCACCAGCCCGACCACGGGCTGACGATGGAGTACGGTGCCGGGTCCGTTGTCCGAAGCCGGAAGGCGTAGGTCTTGTTGCTCACCGCGCCGGACAGGTTCGCGGTGGTGCCACGGCCGTTGGCCAGCGCGGACGCCGCCGGCGGCGCGGTCTTGCGCGGGGTGGACGTGGTGATGGCGCCAACGCCGCCGGAGGGCACCTCCACCCACTCGTAGCTGCCGCTCAGGGTCTGCCCCGTGTCAGCGTCCGGGTAGACGGCGGACAGCTTCGGCGTCGTGGAGCCGATCCGAATTCCACCCCCGGCGCAGGCCACGCCGTGCACCGTCAGGCTGGTCGGGGTCCCGGGCTTGGAGTCGTAGTCGACGATCAGCTTGGCGTCCGCCGGGAAGAACTTCTTCCACCGGTCCTGGGTGGACTCCCCGGTCCCGGTGTTCGCGCTGCACGCGCAGAAGCCGACGGTCACCGTGTTCCAGTTCCCGTTCGCCGCGGACTGGACGAAGTTGGTGACTCCGGACCCGGTGAAGTTGACGATCATGTCTGGGTAGATGACGCCGCACCCGCCGGCCTCGTTGGCGTGTGACATGGCCGAGGACAGCCGCGTCACGAGGTTCATCTGCGACCACGATGCCTTCATCGTCGCGTTGATCGTGGGGGTGCTGTACAGGTAGGAGGGGGTGTCCCCGCAGGACCAGGAGTGGTCCAGCTTCATCTGCACGTATGCCGACTCGATGTGCTTGCCCTTGAGCGACACGTTGCTCGCCAGCGTGGGGAACTCGAAGAAGGAGCGGTAGAGGCCGCCGGTGTCCGGGTTCCGCCCGACCCGGGCGGTGCTGTAGTCAGTGTTGGTCTCGTTGTTGCTCGTGGCGTAGGCCCAGCGCGACCGGGTCACCGACCACGCCGGGTCGATGAAGACCGGGTACTCGGTGGTGGGCGCGGTCAGCAGGACGGCGTCCGGCACGAGCGTCAGCTCCCGCTCGCCGACCTCGGCCCCGACCGGCGCCGTGCGGGCGAAGTCACCGGGCTGGGCCGACGAGGACCGCGGCTCCTGGTCACCCGCCGACCGGAGCGCCCGAGGCGGGGCGGCGCCGGGACTCTCGGTCGAGGAGTCCCACATCGCCGGTGCGCGCCGACTCCACCTCGACCCGGCGCCCGCACCGGAGGGCCAGTGCCACCGCCCGCGCCTCGGTGGGCGCCTCGGCGCCGCACTCGGTCTCCGCGGCCCGGGCCGACGCGGAGCTGGCCGGCGGCGCGAGCGCACCGGCGACCACCACACCGACCGCCAGCACACCTCTCCAAAATGGACGCACGGCGCCGCGCCCCCGTGAACCCCGTCCCACCGCAGCCTCCCGCGTCCAGTGACAAGCTGGCCGGACAGTAGGGGCACAGATCAATGATCGTCAAGCTCGATCACCCAAGGTGATCAGCGCAGCGTTCCCACCAGGAGCGCGGAGCGGGCGCGGTGACCGTGCGTGCACGGCTCCGCCGGCCCCGGCGCCCTGAGCCGAGGCACAGTGAGTGGGGAGTCAGTACGCGGCTTGACAACAGGTTCCCGACAGGGAATCAGCGGGCGAGGAGCTGGCGCATCCGGTTGATCTCGGCCGCCTGCTCGGCGGCGATCCCGGTGGCCAGGGACTCGACCTGCTGGTCCTGCCCCGACTTCAGCACGCTGACCGCCATGTCGATGGCGCCCTGGTGGTGGGCCGACATCATGGCCACGAACAGCCGGTCGAACTCGGCGCCGCGGGCGGAGGCGAGCCGCCGCATCGCCTCGGGAGTCTGCATACCCGGCATGGCGCCGTGGTCGTGGCCGGCGTGCGCCGGGTCGTTCTCCGGCAGCTGGCGGGCCGACAGCCAACCGCGCATGGCCTGGATCTCGGGCGCCTGGGCAGCGCGGATGCGGTCGGCGAGGGCGAGGATGCCGCGGTGGGTGGTGCGGTCCGGGGCCAGCGCGGCCATCTGCACCGCCTGCGCGTGGTGCGGGATCATCATCCGGATGAACCAGGCGTCGATGCCGTTGTACGCCGAGCCGTCCGGCGCCTGCACCTCGTCCGCCGACACGACGGTTGCCGGGTCGCCGGGCCGCCCGGGCACGATCACCCGCGTCGCCCCGGGGTCGGCGGCCGGGGACCCGGGCGACCGGGCACCGGGCGGCGGAGAGCCGAGGGACGGGGCACCGGCCGAGGCCGGTGCCGGTCCGGCCGGCGCCCCGGCGCCGGTGGGCGCGGCCCCGGGCCCGGAGACGCTCACCGCGACGGCCGCGGCGGCCACGGCCACCAGTGCCAGCGGCCCGACCACCCGCAACCTGCGCGCCCAGTGCATTCACTCACGGTAGTCTGCCGATTCGGGCACACAAAGTGACGCAAGTCACATCCAGGTCGGGGTGGTGACAGTAACCTCTACATGGCCGCCAACCGCCTGAAGGGGCCGCCATGATCGCATCTCGCCCGGCCGGCTCACGGGGCCGCAAAGCCGCCGGAGCCGCAGGATTCGCACTGATTCTCACCCTGGGTCTCGCCGCCTCACCGGGGTACGCCCAGCTGCCCGCCGACGCCGGGGCCGCTGCCGCGGCCGCGGTTCCGGGGCCCGAGGACGCCACGGCCGCCGACCTCGGCCTGTCCGCCGAGCTGCTCGGCGCGGACGACTCCGACGCCACGCTGGGCGTCGACGAGATCTCCAGCAGTCGCAACATGCGCCAGCTGGCGAACGTGCCGAAGTCGGGCCCGTTCACCACCGGCGCCAACAGCGACATCGCGTTCCAGGGCCACTACGCCTACGCGGGCAACTACAACGGCTTCGTCATCTACGACATCCGCAACCCGCGGCAGCCGAAGGTCGTCAGCCAGGTGCTCTGTCCGGGCGCGCAGAACGACGTCTCGGTCTACGGCAACCTGCTGTTCCTGTCGACGGACTCCTCGCGCAGCGACGACTCCTGCAACAGCACCGCGCAGCCGGCGACGGTCAAGGAGTCGTGGGAGGGCATCAAGATCTTCGACATCCGGGACAAGGCCAACCCCCGATACATCAAGTCGGTGGAGACGGCCTGCGGTTCGCACACCCACACGCTGGTGCCGGGCAAGAACCGCAAGACGGTCTACGTCTACGTCTCGTCGTACTTCCCCAACGCGACGTTCCCGGACTGCCAGCCGCCGCACGACCTGATCTCGATCATCAAGGTGCCGCTGAAGCGACCGACCGACGCCGCGGTCATCGCCACGCCGAACCTCTTCCCCGACGGCGGCAACCCCGGCGGCACGGGCTACTCGGCCACCTCCGGCTGCCACGACATCACCGCGTACCCGAGCAAGGGTCTCGCCGCCGGCGCGTGCATGGGCGACGGCGTCCTGCTCGACATCCGCCACCCCGAGCACCCGAGGGTGATCACCACCGTGCGCGACACGGTGAACTTCGCCTTCTGGCACTCGGCCACGTTCAACCAGGCCGGCACAAAGGTGGTCTTCACCGACGAGCTGGGCGGCGGCGTGGGGGCCACCTGCAACCCCACGGTGGGCCCGAACAAGGGCGCCAACGCCGTCTACGACATCCAGGGCCGCGGAGACCGGCGGACGCTCACGTTCCGCAGCTACTTCAAGATCCCGCGGACCAACGCCAACACGGAGAACTGCGTGGCCCACAACGGGTCGCTGATCCCGGTGCCGGGTCGGGACGTCATGGTCCAGGCGTGGTACCAGGGCGGCATCTCGGTCTGGGACTTCACCGACTCGGCCCGGCCGTACGAGATCGGCTTCTGGGAGCGGGGTCCGGTCTCCGAGACCGAGCTCACCCTGGGCGGGTCGTGGTCGGCGTACTGGTACAACGGCTACATCTACTCCAACGACATCGTGAAGGGCCTGGACGTGCTCCAGGTCCGGGACCGGCGACTGCGCGGGGCCAACCACTTCCGGCTCCACGAGCTGAACGTGCAGACGCAGCCGAACTACTGGCGCGGGCGCTAGCCCACCGCGCGATGTGACCGGGCCGTCACCCCCACCGGGGCGGCGGCCCGGTCGCCCGCGGCCGGTGGGCCGCGCCGGCCGGGCCGGCGCGGCCGCCGTCCCGGGACACCCGTGGAGGTCCACCATGCTCGGAGCACCGGCACCACGCCGACGGAGCGGGCCTTGGCCCGGCACCCCGGAGCGCGGTCGTGACCGCCGCCGGGGCGGGGCCCCCGCGACGGCGCCCCGTCCGGCCCGCCTCCGCTGGTGGCGACGCGCCGCCGGCGCGCTCGCCCTGCTGTGCGCGGGCATGCTGACCGCCCCGACGGCGGTACGCGCGGCGCCCGACCCCGGCGACGACGAGGGTCGCCGGGTGGCGCTGCGCGCCCTGGTCATCTCGTTCGACCGGCACGACTGGGGCGAGACCACCTGGCGGGTCACGCTGGACCGGTTGGGTGCCCCGTACGACGTCCTGCACAGCAGCGACACCCGGCTCACCGAGGACGTGCTGGTCCGCCCGGACGGCACCGGCCGGTACGACGCGATCCTGCTCACCAGCGCGATGCAGCTCGCCCCCGGCGGCGCCAGCGCGCTGGATCCGGCCGAGTGGCAGACGCTGTGGGCCTACGAGCGCCGCTACGGCGTACGCCAGGCGACCCTGTACGCCAGCTACGGCACCTGGCCGGAGGACTACTGCCTGGCCGGCGCCGGCGAGGGTCCGGTGGCGGACGCCCCGCTGGACGCGACCCTCACCGCGCGCGGCGCGGAGATTTTCGACTACCTGCGCCCCGACGCGGTCGTGCCGATCACCCGGTCCTACGTGTACCGCAACCGCATCCGGCCCGGCTGCGCCGCCGAGCCGGTGCTGGTCGCCGGGCCGGACGTGCTGGCCGCGGTGAGCACCGCGCCCGACGGCCGGGAGCGCATCGCGCTCAGCGTGACCACCAACCAGTACCTGCGCCACACGCAGCTACTGGTGTACGGGCTGTTCCGCTGGGCCACCCGCGGGGTTCACCTCGGCGCGCAGCGGCACTACCTCAACGTGGACGTGGACGACTGGTTCAACGCGGCGGCGCACCTGCACCCCGACGGCCGGGTGGAGACCACGCCGGGCTTCCGGGTCTCCGGGCACGACATGTTCAACCTGCGCGACCGCCAGGACGAGCTGCGCCGCGCCCACCCGACGCTGGCCGACTTCAGCATCACGCTCGCCTACAACGGCGGGTACGCCCACCTGCAGGACGGCGGCCCGTGCGCACCGGACGGCGGCGTGGACACGCTGACGGCCACCAGCCGCTGCCTGGCCGACGAGTTCCGGTGGCTCAACCACACCTACCGGCACCCGAAGATGAACCACACCGACTACCCGACCAGCCGCGCGGAGATCGCGGAGAACCTGCGCGCCGGCCGGGAGCTGGGGCTGGAGGTGCCCGCGGACATCGTCAAGACCGGCGAGTACTCGGGGCTGGGTGTCTACCACGACGACCCGGACGAGACGGTCAAGCCGCCGATGGACCGCGGCCTGCGCGCCTCCAACCCGCACCTGCTCGCCGCGGCCCGCGACCTGGGCGTGCGCTTCCTGCACGGCAACATGTCCTTCGCCAGCCACCAGCCGCCGTGCTTCAACTGCGGCATCCCGCATCCGCTGGAGCCCAGCGTGACGGTGGTGCCGGACTGGCCGACGGGCATCGCGTACCACACCACCACGGCGGCCGAGCAGACCTACTTCGCCAACTGGCTGCACGGCCCGGGCGGGCAGGTGCCCCGCTGGCCGCGCCCGCTGAGCTACGCGGAGATCCTGGAGGAGGAGACCTCGCTGGCGCTGGACCACATCGCCACCGGCTCGCTGTACGCGCACACGTTCCACATCGCCAACGTGCGCGACTACGGCGGCGGCCGCACGCTGCTGACCGACTGGCTGGACCGGGTGCTGACCCGCTACGAGGAGTTCTACGCGGTGCCGGTGCTCAGCCCCGACTGGCCGGAGCTGGCGGAGCTGACCGTCGACCACAACGCGCACTTCGAGGCCCTCGCCGAGGGTGCGGAGGCGGTCCTGGACCGCACCACGGGCGAGGTGACGGTCACCTCGCCCACCGACACGCTGGTCATCCTCAGCGGCGTGCGCACCACCGACGCCGCCCCCTACGGCCGGCAGCTGGTGGGCACGCTGGCGCTGGCGGCGGGCACACCGCGCGCCCTGCCGCTGGCGTGAGGCGTCAGGCGTCAGGCGTGAGGCGCGCCCGCGGCGGGAAGGTGGTGCCGGGCTGCCATCTCCCGCTCAGGGGCTTCAGTTAAGGAAGTTAACGAAAAAATCGGGCCGCCCACTTGATCGGCGAGCGCCGATGTCGTTGGCTGTCTGCGGACAGTCCCGGCGGGCAGTCGCGCCCGCGGGCGGAAGGGGTGATCCGGGTGAGAGGGCGCGTGCTGGCGGTCGTGGCGGCGGCGGCCGTGGCGGCGACGCTGGCCCTGGTGCTGCCGACGGCGTGGGCGACCACGGCCACCTGTGCCGCCGGGTGGAGCCCGGCGGTCGCGTACACGGGCGGCGCCACGGTCTCGCACAACGGGCGCAACTGGACGGCCCGGTGGTGGACCCAGAACGAGGTGCCCGGCGGTGCCTCCGGGGTCTGGTCGGACCAGGGAGCCTGCGGTCCGGGCACCCCCGGCCC
>DATMJT010000548.1:0-2325 GCA_035553735.1 Pilimelia sp. | reverse complement strand
TGTGGTCGCTGCTCGGCCGGGCGCAGGCGGAGGTGATCCGCGGGGCCGACCCGGTACGGACCGCGCGCGGCGCGGCCGACCGCGGCTGGGCGGTGGTGGGGGAGACCGTCGACTAGGCCGGCTCGCCGGCCGACGGCGAGGTGGTGCACCGGCTCTCCCGCGGCGGGCTGGCGATTCCGACCTGGCTGTACGGCCACGAGCCGGCCAACCTCTTCGCCGGCCAGATCGGAAAGTACTTCTCCAACGCGGTGCGCGAGGACATGATCCTGCGGCTGTCCCGGGGCGGGATCGTCTTCGCGCCGGGCCGGGCGGGCACGGTGCAGGAGGTCTTCCAGGCGGCGACGAAGACGTTCTACGCCACCGACGGCGAGTCGGGACCGTTCGTCTTCCTGGGCCGGGAGTACTGGGTCGCGCTGCCGGTGGCCGACCTGCTCCGTCGGCTGCTCGCCGGCTCGCCGCACGGCGACCTGAGCGGGCTGGTGCTGGTGACCGACTCGGTGGACGAGGCGGTGGCTGCGCTGACCGCCGGCGGCCCGGCCGGCGAGCCGGCCTAGTCGACGGTCTCCCCCACCACCGCCCAGCCGCGGTCGGCCGCGCCGCGCGCGGTCCGTACCGGGTCGGCCCCGCGGATCACCTCCGCCTGCGCCCGGCCGAGCAGCGACCACAGCTGCGCCATCCGCGGATTGTTGGGCATCGCCGTGCCCGCCTCGCACTGCGCCACGTACGCGCCCAGCCGCGGGTCGGTGGCGGCCACCCGGCGGGCGGCGTCGGTCTGCACCGGCGGCCGCGGCTGGATCTCGACCAGCCGCTCGCCGGTGTCGGTGCGCGCCAGGTAGTGCGTCACGAGGTCCTCCGCGATGCGCCGGTTGGGGGCGCCACGGTGGACGAAGAACCCGTACGTGGACACCATCGACACCGGCGGGAGGTCCCCGAGCGGCGGCACCGGCCCGACGTCCACGGCCATGCCGGCGCGGTCGGCCTCGACGAGCCCCCGCGAGGAGCAGACCAGGAACGGGGTCCGGCCGCGCAGGAACAGCTCCATGGCCTCCGACCGGCCGATGTCGGTGCGCAGCACCCCGCGCCCGCGCTCGCCGAGCTCGGCGAGGCGCGCGAACGCGGCCTCGAAGCCCTCCCGCCACACCTCGGGCGGGTCGGCGCCGCCGTCCGGGCGCAGCCCGAACAGGGTGCCGCCGGCGCTGGAGAACAGCGGCCACAGGTGGTACGGGTCGCCGGTGGGGCCCACCTGCAGGGCCACGGGGTGGGTCACGCCGCCCTGCCCGCACCGGGCGGCGCCGTGGGCCACCAGCTCGTCGAAGGTGGCGGGGACCGGGCCGGTCCCGGCCAGTGCGGTGTTGCGCAGCAGGGCAACGCTGTCGAACACGTACGGGATCGCGTACAGGCGGCCGCCGCGGCTGAGGGTCTGCAGCGCCTTCGGGTGGAAGCTCAGCCGCTGCCCCGCGGTGAGCCGCACCTCGGCGACCCGGTTCTCGGCGAGGATCTGCCCGAGCCAGTCGTGCGGGCCGACCAGCACGTCCGGCACCCCGTCCGGGCCGGCGCCGGCCGCACCGGCCGCACCGGCCGCACCGGCGGTGGCGCCGGTGGTGCCGGTGGTGCCGGTGGCGGCCGACCCGGGCGCCGGCAGGGCGTCGAAGGCCGCCCGCAGGGCCCACACGTCCGGGAACCCGACCAGCTTCACCCGCACCCCGTAGTCGGGGGTGAACCCCTCCTCGATGTGCTTGCGCAGCGCCCGGGCACGGTTCTCCTCGGCCCAGATCACCAGGTTGCTGGGCAGCTCGTGCACCACGCCGTCGCGGTCGTGCAGCCAGAACCCCTCACCGTCGACGAACGTCAGCTCCACCTGGAACGACGAGCGCCGCTCCCACAGCCGGGGGTCGACCGGCGCGGACGGCGGGTCGCCCCAGGCCCGGCTGACCAGCTTGGCCGCGGTCACCTTCACGCATGACTGCGGGCTCAGCGTGCCCAGCGACTCCTTGCTGTGCCACCGAGGGGCGGTGCGGTGCGACACGGTGACGTTGGCGTACCGGATCACCAGGTCGGTGCGGTTGTGGACCAGCACGCCGTACGCCTCCGGCGGCTCGGTGTCGCCGGCGGTGGCCCGGTCGTTGCCCCAGGCGGCGGCGACGAGGCGGGCCCGCTCCCGGCGCAGCCGCTGCTGCCGCTCGGCCTGCTCGGCGCGGGCGGCGTCCCGCCGCGACCGCTCCTCGGCCTCGGCCCGCCGCGCCCGCAGCTCCAGCAGCTCCAGCTCGAACGCCTTGCGCGCCTCCAGCAGCTCGCGCTCGGCCTGGATCCGCCGCTCCTCCAGCT
>DATMJT010000547.1:0-14138 GCA_035553735.1 Pilimelia sp. | reverse complement strand
GGGCGAGGGGGATCGGGTGAGTGACAACGCCGCACCGGGGGACCCGGTGCCGCCGCCGACCGCGGCGGACCGGCCGCGGCCCGGGACCACCCCGGCCGACCGCAAGCCCGTGGAGAGCTGGCTCACCGACATGGACGGGGTGCTGGTGCACGAGGGCCAGCCGGTGCCCGGTGCGCCGGAGTTCATCGCGCGGCTGCGCTCCTCCGGCAAGCCGTTCCTCATCCTCACCAACAACTCCATCTACACGCCGCGGGACCTGCGCGCCCGGCTGACCCGGATGGGCTTCACGGTGCCCGAGGGCGCGATCTGGACGGCCGCCACGGCCACCGCCCAGTTCCTGGCGGACCAGCGGCCGGGCGGCACCGCGTACGTGATCGGCGAGGCCGGGCTGACCACGGCGCTGCACGAGGCCGGCTACATCCTCACCGACTTCGAGCCGGACTACGTGGTGCTCGGCGAGACCCGTACCTACAGCTTCGAGGCGATCACCCGGGCGGTCCGGCTGATCAACGACGGGGCCAGGTTCATCTGCACGAACCCGGACCCGACCGGGCCGTCCACCGAGGGGGCGCTGCCGGCCGCCGGCTCGGTCGCCGCGATGATCTCCAAGGCGACCGGCGTCGAGCCGTACTTCGTGGGCAAGCCGAACCCGATGATGATGCGCTCGGCGCTCAACACGATCGACGCGCACTCGGAGACCACCGCGATGATCGGCGACCGGATGGACACCGACGTGCTGTGCGGCCTGGAGGCGGGGCTGCAGACCATCCTGGTGCTCACCGGGATCAGCACGCGGGCCGAGGCGGAGCGCTACCCGTACCGCCCGTCGCGGATCGTCGACTCGGTCGCCGACCTGATCGACGACATCTGAGCGACGGGCGGCGCTCAGCGCAGCGGGGAGTTGCAGGCGGCCACCAGGGCACGCCGGCACGCCGTGGTCAGCGGGCGCAGCGCCTCGTCGCGCTGGCGGGCCTCGAAGGCGTTCACCGCGCCGCCCGGCGCGGCGGTCTCGGCCAGCGCGAGCACCTGGTCCAGCACGCTGGCCCGGGCGTACAGCCGGCGCGCCCGCGGGTCGTAGCCCGGCGGCAGGTCCGTGCCGTTGCCGGGGCGGCGCAGCGCGGCCAGCGCGCCGGCCAGCTCCGGGCGCCACTGCGCCACGTCCAGCCGGGTGAGCGCGTCGGTCGCCTCGGCCAGCGCCACGGCCAGGTCGGCCTCGGCCTCGGCGGCCGAGGGCCCGACGCCGCCCGGCGGGTGCGGCGCCGGCACCGGGTAGCACCGCCAGAGCACCGTCTCGAAGGTGTCGCCGGAGCCGGAGGTGTGGGTGCGCACCTGCGGCACCAGCCCCAGCTCGCCGGCCCAGACGCCCTCCCCGGCGAGCAGGGCGGCGCCGCTGAACTCCCCCGACGCGGGCAGCCCCCGCGGGTCGCCCGCGGCCGGCAGCACGAGCCGCACCGCGTCCGGGTGCAGGCGGGAGAGCGCGGGCAGCGCCTCGCCCAGCGGCACGTCGGTCCAGGCGCCGGGGGCGTCGGCCACCAGGTGCTCCTCGGCGCCGGCGATCTCGTCGGGCAGCTCGTCGAAGGGCACCAGGCCGGCGCGCCAGGCGCGCACCCAGGCCACGAACCGGGTGGACCGGCGCGTCACCAGGGTCGCCGCGCCCGCTGCGGGAGACATGCGAGAAAGGGTACGTGCTGCCCGCCGGGGTTGTCTCGCCCGCGGCGCGTCGGCGTGGTGGCGCCACCGGGCCGGGCTACCGTCGGCGGCCATGGGGAGGATGTACGACGGTGACGTGCTGGCCGGCGACTGGCGCCGCCGCCGGCGGGTACCCGAGGTGGACGCGGCGCCCGGGCAGGTGGTCGAGGACGCGGAGTCGGGGTTCTGCGGCGCCGTCGTCGGGCTGGAGGCGGGTGCGGTCGTGCTGGAGGACCGGCACGGGCGCCGGCGGAGCTTCCCGCTGCTGCCGGCGGCGTTCCTGCTCGACGGCCAGGTGGTGACCCTGCGCCGGCCGGCGGTGGCGGGCGCGCCGCCGCCGGCCCGGCGCCGGACCGCGTCGGGCTCCGTGGCGGTCGAGCGCGCCCCCGCCCGGGTGGCCCGGGCGAGCCGGATCTGGGTCGAGGGCCTGCACGACGCGGCGCTGGTGGAGCGGATCTGGGGGGACGACCTGCGCGTCGAGGGCGTCGTCGTGGAGCCGCTGGACGGCATCGACGCGCTGGCCGACGCCGTGTCGGCCTTCGCGCCGGGACCGGGGCGGCGGCTCGGCGTGCTGGTCGACCACCTGGTGCCCGGCTCCAAGGAGAGTCGGACCGTGGCCGCCGTGACCTCGCCGCACGTGCTGGTGACCGGGCACCCCTATGTGGACATCTGGCAGGCGGTCAAACCGGAACGGCTGGGCATCCCGGCCTGGCCGCGGGTGCCGCCGGGGCGGCCCTGGAAGGAGGGCGTCTGCGCCGCGCTGGGGGTGCCCGATCCGGCCACCATGTGGCGGCTCGTGCTGTCCCGGGTGGACTCCTTCCGGGACGTGGAGACGCCCCTGATCGGGGCGGTGGAGCGACTGATCGACTTCGTGACGGCATAGCCGCCGGGACGTCCGGATGTCCGGCTCCGCCGGGTCGGCGGCGTCGGCCGTCCGCCGCGGCCGGTGCCTCAGCGCGCCGGAGCTCAGCGCGCCGGCGGGTCGTCGGGCCGGCGGGTGAGCCGCGCCCCGGCGATCTCCAGGGCGGTCACGGCGCCGCGGTCGTCGCGACGCACGGCGAGTGTCTCGCCGTCGTTGCGGCCGGACCGGCCGCGCCACCGGTCCCGGCCCTCCCGGGTGAACCGCCACGGCGTGCGCTCGGGCACGGTGAGCGGCGTGATCACCAGCTGGTCGGCCTCGGGCCGCCAGGCGGCGTCGTACTCGCGCCCCATCCACCACCAGCGCCCGCACAGGGCGGCCACCTCGGGCGGCGGCGCCGGGGCCGGGCGCCACGGTGCGGGCGGCGCCGGCTCGCGGTCCAGGACCTCGGTGAGGATCCGCCGGCCCAGCGCCCCCAGGGTCTCGCCGCCGTGCAGCGTGTGCGCGTTGGCGAACGCCACCACCGCGGTGCGGGTGGGCCGGTGCACCGCGAGCGTCGCCTGGTAGCCCGGCATCGCGCCGCAGTGGCCGGCGTAGACCCGCTCCCCGACCCGCCACAGCTGCAGCCCGAGGCCGTAGCCGGCGGTCCAGGACTCCAGGTCGCTGATCACCACCGGGGCGCACATCTCGTCGAGGGTGCCGCGGGCCAGCACGGTGGGGGTGGGGTCGGCCAGGAACGCCGCCCACTTGGCCAGGTCGGCCAGCGTCGACCACAGCTGCCCGGCCGGGGCCATCGCGCGGGCGTCGGCGCGCGGCTCCTCGCGCAGCGTGCCGTGCCACGGGTGCACCACGTAGCCGCGGGCGTAGGGCTCCACCGGCTGGTAGGTGGTGCGCTTCATGGCCAGCGGCTCCAGCAGCCGCTTGTGCAGCAGGTGGTGCCAGGACTCGCCGGTGACCCGGGCGAGCACGGCGCCGAGCAGCCCGTAGGCCAGGTCGGAGTAGTGGAACGTCTGGTACGGCGGGTGGGCCAGCTTGTCGAAGGCCAGGTCGGCCAGGAACGCGTCGTGCCGCGGCCCGTCGCCCCGCCGCCACCAGGCACCGTCGGGCTCCCGCTGCAGTCCGGCGACGTGCGCCAGCAGCTGGCGGAGGGTGACGCCGCCGATCGGCGTGCCGGGCAGGTGGCGGTAGAGCAGGTCGTCGAGCCCGAACCACCCCTCGTCGCGCAGCTGCATGACCATCGCGGCGGTCATGCTCTTGGTGATGGCGCCGACCCGGTACTGGGTCTTGGCGTCCGCGCGCGGGTGCTCGCCGGCGCCCGCGAGGTGGACCAGCGCCCGCTCCCGTACGACCCCGACCAGCAGCGACGGCACCCGGCCGCGGGCCTGTGCGACGGAGGTCAGCTCCGTGACCCGACGGCTCGTTTCCGGCAAGAGCGACACCAGGGGAACCTTTCGGAGGAGTACGACCGACTCGCCAGGGAGCCGTACATTCGGCGCAAATTTAGCCGATGACGGGCGTGAATCGGTGCCGACGCGCGTCGGATCACGCCGCCGTTATCAGGTCGGTCGCCCGACAAGGTGTCCGGGTGTGCGCCCGCGTGTCAGGATCGAGGGGTGGAGTCCGTCCTGTGGATTGTGCTCGGCGTCCTGCTCGCCGTGGCGGAGATCTTCACCGCGACGTTGTTTCTCATCATGTTCGCGGTGGGGGCCTTCGCCGCCGCCGGCGCCGCGGCGCTGGGCGCGTCCGTGCCGGTCCAGGCGCTGGTGTTCGCGCTCACCTCGGCGCTGACCGTGCTCGCGGTCCGCCCGGTCATCCGGCGGCACCAGCTGCCCGCGCTGGGCACCGGGGACCGGCCGTTCGGGGTGGAGGCGATCGCCGGCTCCACCGGGCTGGTCCTGGAGCAGGTGGACTCCGAGCACGGCCTGGTCAAGATCGAGGGTGAACTGTGGACGGCGCGGGCGTACGACGCCAGCCAGCTGATCGAGCCCGGGCGCCGGGTCCGGGTGATCGAGGTCAAGGGCGCCACGGCGCTGGTGTGGGCGGACGATTGACCCTCCGGCCGCCGGAGCCGTCCGGTCCCCGCGGGGCGACCTCCGCGGACGCCGACGGGTCACGGGCAGCGGTCGGCCGGGGTTCAGCGACGGTGGGAGGAGCGGCATGGAGGTTGTGATCGCGGCGCTGATCGGTGCGGTGGCACTGATCATCGTCATCACCCTGATCCGCGCGGTGCGGATCGTGCCGCAGCAGCGGATGGACGTGGTGGAGCGGCTGGGCCGCTACCAGCGCACGCTGCGGCCGGGGCTGAATCTGCTGGTGCCGTTCATCGACGCGGTACGCACCAAGGTGGACATGCGCGAGCAGGTGGTCAGCTTCCCGCCGCAGCCGGTGATCACCTCGGACAACCTCGTGGTGTCCATCGACACGGTGCTCTACTTCAAGGTGGTGGACCCGGTCCGGGCCACCTACGAGATCTCCAACTTCCTGCAGGCCATCGAGCAGCTCACCGTGACCACGCTGCGCAACGTGATCGGCTCGCTGGACCTGGAGCGGGCGCTGACCAGCCGCGAGGAGATCAACCGGCACCTGTCCGGGGTGCTGGACGAGACCACCGGCCGCTGGGGCATCAAGGTGACCCGGGTGGAGATCAAGGCGATCGAGCCGCCGCCCAGCATCCGCGACTCCATGGAGAAGCAGATGCGCGCCGAACGCGACCGGCGCGCCGCCATCCTCAACGCCGAGGGGCTCAAGCAGTCGCAGATCCTCACCGCCGAGGGCGAGAAGCAGGCGGCGGTGCTGCGCGCCGACGGCGACCGGCAGGCCCGGATCCTGCAGGCCGAGGGCCAGGCCAAGGCGATCCGCACGGTGTTCGACGCCATCCACACGGCCAACCCGAGCCAGAAGGTGCTGGCCTACCAGTACCTGCAGGCGCTGCCGCAGATCGCCGCGGGCCAGGCCAACAAGGTGTGGATCGTGCCGGCCGAGCTGACCAAGGCCCTGGAGGGGCTGGGCGGGGCGCTGGGCGGCCTGGCCGGCATGGCCGACGACGCGCCGTCGGAGGCGGTGCACAGCGCCGAGGTGGCCCGCGAGGCGGAGGCCGCCGCGGCCGCCGCGGCCCAGGCCGCGGCGGGGGTCAGCGCCGAGGTGAAGGCCGCCGAGGCGCTGGCCAGCGGCAAGGCCGCGCCCGGACGCGGGTTGCCGGGCGCCCCGCCGCTGGGCGTGGACGACGTGCTGGCCGCGCCGGGCGGCACCATGGCACCGGACCGCGTGCCCGGCCCGGCCGCCGGCGCCTCGGGCGGCGGTCCGGCACCGGACGTACCGGGGGACAGGGCCGGGGAGCCGGGGCCGCAGCGCCCCTGACCCGGCCGATCGGCGGGCCCGCCGTCACCCATGGGGGTGGGGTGACGGCGGGCCGCGCCGGGTCCGGGCACAATGCCGCGGTGACCGACGGCGTCGTACACCTGATCACCGAGCCGGGCGATCCGCGCCTGGCGGACTACCGGGCGCTGACCGACGTGGAGCTGCGCACCCGGTGGGAGCCGCCGCACGGGCTGTTCATCGCCGAGGGCGAGCTGGTGCTGCGCCGGGCGCTGCGGGCCGGCTTCCGCCCCCGCTCCCTGCTGGTCGACGCCAAGCGGGTGGACCAGCTCGCCGGCATCCCGGTGGCCGGCGCGCCGGTCTACGCGGCCACGCCGGAGGTGCTGCGCGAGGTCACCGGCTTCCACGTGCACCGGGGGGTGCTGGCCTCCTTCCACCGCCGCCCGCTGCCCCGGGCCGCCGAGGTGCTGGCCGCCGCCCGGCGGGTGGCGGTCCTGGAGGACGTCAACAACCACACCAACCTGGGTGCGGTGTTCCGCGGCGCCGCGGCGCTGGGCGTCGACGCGGTCCTGCTCTCACCGTCCTGTGCGGACCCGCTGTACCGGCGCAGCGTCCGGGTCAGCATGGGCGAGGTGTTCGCGGTCCCGTACGCCCGCCTGGAGCCCTGGCCGGCGGCGCTGGCGGCGGTCCGGGCGGCCGGCTTCACGGTGCTGGCGCTCACCCCGGCGGCCGGGGCGGTGCCGCTGCAACGGCTGGACGCCGCCGCGCGGGCCCGCCCGGCGCTGCTGCTGGGCGCGGAGGGACCGGGCCTGTCCGCGGCGGCGCTGGCGGCCAGCGACCGGCGGGTGGCGATCCCGATGCGTCGCGGGGTGGACTCGCTCAACGTGGCCGCCGCCGCGGCGGTGGCGTTCTGGGAGCTGGGCCGCGACGACCCGCCGGCCGACGAACGGATCATCGCGGCGGACGGCACGGAGTAGCGTAGCGCCGTGTTCCCCACGGTCGCCGAGGTCATCGCGCTGGACCCGGTGCGCCACGGCGCGCCCCGGGTGGTGGCCGGTGAGGACCTGCTCGACCGGCCGGTGCGCTGGGTGCACGTGGCCGAGGTGCCGGACATCGCGCCGCTGCTGCGCGGCGGCGAGCTGGTGCTGACCACCGGCATCGGGCTGCCGGCCGACGACTGCGGCCTGCGGACCTTCATCGCGGACCTGGCCGACGTGGGCGTCTCCGGCCTGGTGGTGGAGCTGGGGCGCCGGTACCCCACCTGCGTGCCCCGGGTGATGGTGGCCGCGGCGCAGCGCCGCGGCCTGCCGCTGGTGGAGCTGCGGCGGGCCACCCCGTTCGTGCGGATCACCGAGGCCGTGCACGCGCTGATCGTGGACGCCCAGCTCACCGAGCTGCGGGCCACCGAGGAGATCCACCAGCGGTTCACCGAGCTGTCGGTCGAGGGCGCCGAGCCGGCCGACGTGGTGCGCCAGGCGGCGGAGCTGGCCGGGTGCCCCGTGGTGCTGGAGAACCTGTCGCGCCAGGTGCTGGCGTTCGACCCGGCCGGGGACAGCGCGGAGCTGCTGCTGGCCGACTGGGAGCAGTACTCCCGCCGGATCCAGCCGGCCGGGCGCACCGGCTACGACGCCGACGCGGGCTGGCTGGTGACCGTGGTCGGCGCCCGGGGCCAGGACTGGGGGCGCCTGCTGCTGCGCTGGCCCGGCGGCGGCGGCCCGGCCGCCGCCGGCGCGGCGCCGCCCACCAGGCTGACCATCCTGCTGGAGCGGGCGGCCTCCACGCTCGCCCTGAACCGGCTGATCCGCCGTGACGCGGAGGTGCTGGAGCGGCAGCTGCACCGCACGCTGCTGTCGGCGCTGCTGGACCACCGCAGCCGGGTGGACGAGGTGGCGCTGCGGGCCCGGGCGCTGGGCGTGCCGCTGGAGCGCCGGCACCTGGTCGGGCTGGTGGTGCGGCACCGCGCCGAGGAGCCCGACCCGGGCACCCCCGGGCCGCGGACCGGCCGCCCGGCCGGCACCGCGCCGGGGCTGCCCGGCGGCGGCCCGGCCGGCGCGCGCGGTCCGGCGGCGCCGGGCGGCGACCGGCCGCCGGGCGGGCCCGAGGCGGCGCAGGAGCGGCTGCGTGACCTGGCCGAGGCGGTCAGCCAGGCGCTGCGCGACGCGCGCCTGACCGGACTGGCCAGCGCGCTGGACGACCAGGCGGTGGGCGCCCTGCTGGCGCTGCGCGACCCGGCGGAGGAGGAGGCCGCACTGGCCGGGTTCGCCGCGGCGTTGCGCCGGATCCGGGGCGGCGGCGCGGCGCGCGGCGACGGCGGCGGCGGGGGCGTGATCATCGCGGCGGGCTCCGGCGTGGGCAGTTTGCGCGAAGCCCGCCGCTCGCTCGTCGAGGCCCGGCAGGTGGCCGACGCCGCCCGCCACGACCGGCGTGAGGTGCCGGTCTTCCGGCTGCCCCACGTCGGGCTGGCGGGCCTGCTGCACCTGCTGCGCACGGAGCCGCGCCTGCAGACCTTCGTGGAGCGGGAGCTGGGACCGCTGCTGGCCTACGACGCCAAGCACCCCCGGGAGCAGCTGCTGCGCACGCTGCGGGCGTACCTGGAGCACGGCCGGAACAAGTCGCTGGCGGCAGCGGCCACCCACCTGTCCCGGCCGGCGTTCTACGAACGGCTGGCGCGCGTGGCCCGGGTCCTGGAGGCGGACCTGGACTCGGTGGAGGCGTGCCTGTCGCTGCACGTGGCACTGCTGGCCCTGGACGCCATCCGCGACGGCTGAGCTGTGAGCAGCGTCACCGCTACGCACGGTATTTTTTTTCATCGCGTACGTCCCTGTGGCGCCCGGCTCGGCGGTCGTGGTGATTATCCGGTCCGTCGCCATCTCGACCCTGCGGGCGGTTTGCCGGTTTCTCGCCGTCCGGACGATGACAAAACGGGAGCTAGCGCGCGGTTGGTGGTCACCGGATCGCCTACGGCTGGTAACAGTTTGAAAACCTGATCAACAATCTTGACAAGGGGTGGTCCGCAGTAAGAACTTTTACCACGGACTAGTTAACACTCTTTCCGGAAGGCGGACGGCCATGGCGCAGCCACAGGCGGGTCTCCCCGCGGCGCGCGCCGCGGTGGCCGACGCCGCGGTGGCCGCGCCCGCGGCGCCCCGGGCGACCCGCCGGCTCGCCGCCGACGACTCCCCGGCCGAGGCGGCCCACGTCGCCGCCGCCCCGCTGGCACCGCCCGACAGCGCCCTGGCCCGGGTGCGGGCCCGGCTGCCGGAGTTCAGCGGCGCTCTGCTGCGCGTCGCCGAGCACGTGCTCAGCGACCCGGCCGCGGCCGCCCGCGCCACCATCGTCGAGCTCGCCGAGGGCAGCGGCACCTCGCCGGCCACGGTGACCCGGTTCTGCCGGGCGCTGGGCTTCGACGGCTACGCCGACCTGCGGCTGGGCATCGCCGCGGCCACCGGTGACGTGGCCCGCACCGCCGGCTGGAGCGTCGACATCGGCCGGGAGGTCGGGCCCACCGACCCGCTGGAGCGGGTACTCGCCCAGATCATGGCGGCCGACACCAAGGCCATGCACGACACGGTCGCCCTGCTCGACCTGCACGAGGTGGAGCGGGCGGCGGACGCGATCGCCGGTTCGGCGCGCGTGGACATCTACGGCGCCAGCGGCAGCGCGCTGGTCGGTGAGGAGCTGCAGTTCAGCCTGCACCGCATCGGGGTGGCCGCCTGGGCCTGGACCGACGTGCACAACGGACTGGCCAGCGCCGCACTGCTCGGGCCCGGCAACGTCGGCCTCGGGATCTCGCACAGCGGGCAGACCCGGGAGACCATCGAGATGCTGGCCGAGGCGGCCAGCCACGGCGCCACCACGGTCGCCCTCACCAGCTTCCCCGACTCCCCGCTGGCCGAGGTGGCCGACGTCGTGCTGCTCACCGCCACCCAGGCCACCACGTTCCGGCCCGACGCGCTGTCGGCCCGCCACCCCCAGCTGGTCGTGCTCGACCTGCTCTACATCGCGGTCGCCCAGCGCACCTTCGAGCGGGCCAACGTCGCCTTCCAGCGCACGGCCCGCGCCGTCGAGGGGCACAAGTCGCCGCGCGAGGCCCGGTCATGACCGCGGCCCCCACCCCCAGGCTCGCGGTGCGCGACGTGGTCCGCCACGGCGTCGCCCCGCGTGCCGCGCTCGGACACCCCACGGTCGAGCGCGGCCCCACGATCGCCCACCCGGGCACCGCGCCGGCGGCCGCACAGTCGCCGGGCGGGCCCGCGGTGGCGTCGCAGTCCGGCGGCGCCGGCTCGCTCGCCGAGCCGGGGACGCCGGACACACGGCGCGGTCATCGTCTGATCGCGGTCACCTCGGCGCGGCGCACGGCCCGGGTCCACCCCCGCCACCCGTCCGGCCGCCGGCGCGCCAAGATCGCCGACGCCGGGCTGGACAACGGCGCTAGCGTATGGCGACGCACTGCTGCCGCTGGAGGGCGGCGGCGCGGTCGGTGCGGTCCTCTCGGTCGGCGGTGCGCACGCGGCACCACCGCCCCGGAGCCCGCGCGACGGTTCCATCCGGCACTCGGGCGACCACCCGGCTGCCGGCCCGCGAGTATCCCCGGTGGGGACGAACACCACGCAGCCCTCGAGTCCCGGTGCGCCGGCCGCATCCGACGTACCGCCTGACCCGATCAGAGGAGATTCCACATGTCCACTCATTCCGACAGCCCGTCGGCCCTCTCCCGGCGCTCGGTGCTGCGCCGTGCGGCGGCCGTCGGCCTCATGGCGACCCCGGCCGCCGGCTTCCTGTCCGCCTGCGCCACGGGCGGCGGTGACAACAACGACGACAAGGGCAAGGACGCCACCAAGGAGAACCCGTTCGGGGTGGAGGCCTCCAAGCCGCTGGACGTCGTCATCTTCGACGGCGGCTTCGGCCAGGACTACGCCAAGAACTTCAAGTCGATCTACGAGAGCAAGTACAGCGGCGCTCAGGTCGGCCTGCTGTTCTCCAAGAAGATCCGTACGGAGATGCAGCCGCGGTTCAACGGCGGCAACCCGCCGGACGTGCTGAACAACTCCAGCCCGGAGCCGATCCCGCCGGACACGCTGACCAACAGCAACCAGCTGGAGGACCTGACCCGCCTGCTGGACGCCGACGGCATCGACGGCGGCAAGGTGCGCGACGCGCTGCTGCCGGGTGTGGTGGAGTCCGGCGTGCTGGCCGGCAAGCCGTACGTGCTGAACTACGCCTACACGATCTACGGCGTCTGGTACAACGCCAAGCTGTTCAAGGACAACAACTGGCAGCCGCCGAAGACCTGGGACGAGTTCGCCACGCTGGCGGAGGCGGCGAAGGCCAAGGGCATCGCCGCCTGGACCCACCAGGGCAAGTTCCCCTGGTACATGCACAACGTGATCATGGACTGGATCTACATCGTGGGCGGCCTGGACGCGGCCAAGAAGATCGACAACCTGGAGCCGGACGCCTGGAAGCAGGACGCGGTCAAGGTGACGCTCGAGAAGGTCCACGAGATGGTCACCAAGAAGTGGATCCAGCCGGGCGCCGAGGCCCTGGACCACACCACCACCCAGCAGGCGTGGCTCGACGGCAAGGCGCTGTTCATCCCGTGCGGCACCTGGCTCGAGAACGAGATGAAGAAGACCATCCCGCCGGGCTTCGAGATGACCGTCGCCCCGCAGTGGAACCTCACCTCGTCCGACAAGTCGCCCTACGGCACCGTCCGCGCCGCGGCCGGTGAGGGCTTCGTGGTGCCGTCGGCGGCCAAAAACAAGCCGGGCGCGCTGGAGTTTCTGCGGATCATGCTGTCCAAGGACGCGGCGCGCAAGTTTGCGGAGCTGACCAGCTCGCTGCCGGTGGTCAAGGGCGCCGCGGACGGGCTCACCACGTCCACCGCGCTGGCCTCGGCGTCCAAGGTGGCCGGTGACGCGGGCACCAACATCATCGAGTGGAAGTTCAACACCTGGTACGGCGACCTCTACACGGCGATGGAGGGCGCGATCACCAGCCTGATGTCCGGCAAGAGCGACCCGGCCAAGTTCATGGACACGATGCAGAAGGCGGCCGACAAGGTGAAGGCCGACCCGAAGATCAAGAAGCAGACCCGGTCCTGATCCAGCGCGGAGGATAGTGATCATGCGTAGGGGGAGGTACCCGTTCATCGCGGGTTTCCTGGTGCTCCCGCTGGCGTTGTACGGATTCTTCGTGCTGTCTCCGTACGTCCAGACGGTGGTGTACTCCTTCACCGACTGGAGTGGCTTCTCGCCGGAGTTCAACTTCGTGGGGATGGCCAATTACGCCGATCTTCTGAAGGACGAGGTCTTTCTGCGGGCCGTGGGGCACAACGCCGTGATCCTCACCATCTATCCACTGGTCACTATCCTGCTGGCCCTGTTCTTCGCGTTCATGCTCAATGTGGGCGGACGGGGGAACAGGGCCGGCATCCGCGGCGTCGCGGGGTCGGGCCTATACAAGATCATTTTCTTCTTCCCGCAGGTCATGTCCATCGCGATCGTGGCCATCCTGTGGGGCAAGGTGTTCCAGAGCAACGAGGGTGGCCTGCTCAACGCCCTGGGCATCAAGCTCGGCCTGGTCGACCCGGCCGACCCGCCGCTGTGGCTCGGCGAGTCGGACTCGGTGCCGGTCGGACCGTTCAAGCTCGGGCCGCTGATTCTCGAGGCGCCGGTGGTGCTGTGGTGCCTCATCGCCATCGCGGTCTGGGTCGGCGTGGGCTTCTACCTGGTGCTGTTCTCGGCCGGCATGCAGTCCATCCCGAAGGACATCTTCGAGGCGGCGCTGCTCGACGGCTCCAGCCGGGTGCAGACCTTCTTCCGGGTGACGCTGCCCCTGCTGTGGGAGCACCTGTCCGTGGCGTGGGTCTACCTGGGCATCGCGGCCCTGGACTTCTACCTGCTGGTCATCGCCCTCACCCAGGGCGTCGGCGGTGGCGGCCCGGACAACGCCAGCCACGTGATGAGCAGCTGGATGCTCTACACGTCCTTCCAGAGCAGCCGGATCGACAAGTTCGGCTACGGCTGCGCGATGGCGATCGCGATCGCGATGTTCACCCTGATCTTCGCGATCATCCAGCTGCGCATCACCCGTCGCGACAAGATCGAGCTGTGAGGAGCAGGCGTCATGGTTGACATCGCACGCAGTGACCAGCCGACCGCTCCCACGGTCCCGCCGCGGCGCGGCGCCCGGCACTCCGCCCCGGTCGCCGCCAGCGGACGCGGCGGCAAGGACGCCGCCTGGGGCGCGCTGTCCCACATCTTCCTGGTCATCTGGGGCCTGATGGTCACGGTCCCGCTGCTGTGGGCCTTCCTCCAGTCGTTCAAGTCCGACCTGGAGATCCTGCGCAGTCCGCTGGGCTGGCCGGCGGAGTGGCGGCTGGACGCCTTCGGCCGGGCCTGGACCAAGGGCAACATCGGCGACTACTTCGTCAACACGCTGATCGTGCTGATCCCCAGCGTGACCCTCACCATGCTGCTCGGCGCGATGGCCGCGTACGTGCTGGCCCGGTACCCGTTCCGCGGCAACCGGTTCATCTACTACCTGTTCGTCGCCGGCCTGACGATGCCGATCTACCTGGCCCTGGTGCCGCTGTACAAGATCGTGCAGAACACGCTCGGGCTGAACCAGTACCACAGCCTGATCCTGGTGTACGTGGCGTACTCCCTGCCGTTCACCGTGTTCTTCATGCACGGCTTCTTCCGCACCCTGCCCACGGCGGTCGCGGAGGCCGCGCTGGTGGACGGCGCGTCACACACCCGGCTGTTCTTCCGCGTGATGCTGCCGATGGCCAAGCCCGGCCTGATCAGCGTCGGCATCTTCAACGTGATCGGCCAGTGGAACCAGTTCATCCTGCCGAGCCTGCTCATGCGCCCGCAGAGCAGCTTCGACCCGGACCGCAGCGTGCTCACCCAGGGCCTGCTGGCCCTGACCAACAACCAGCGGTACGAGTCCGACTGGGCGGCCCTGTTCGCCGGCATGACGCTGGCGACGCTGCCGATCCTGGCGGTGTACCTGGCGTTCCACCGGCAGGTCCAGGCCGGACTGACCGGCGCCACCCTGAAGTAGCCACCGGCTCCGTGCGACGGCCCGGCCGCCCCGCGACCCGCGGGGCGGCCGGGCCGTCGGCGTCGGGGCGACCCGACGTCGGCGGCCGTCCTGGCCCGCGGCAGGGCCCCGGGCCGGGCGGCGTGCACGGGGGGCCGGTGACGTCGGCGCCGGTGCCGCCCGGTGTCGCAGGTGACCGGCACGATGTCAGCTGTGCTGGTGGCGG
>DATMJT010000546.1:0-8149 GCA_035553735.1 Pilimelia sp. | reverse complement strand
CCGCCCCGCCGGCCCACCGCCGGCCCAGCAGCGGCCCACGACCGCGCAGCCGCAGCTGGGCCCGCACCGGTGCGGGGGCGCGGCCGGCGCCGGCCGCGACGCCGACCAGCACCGCCGCGACCGTCGCACTCCACAGCAGCGGCGGCTCCCAGCCGGTCCAGGCCAGGGCGGCCGCCGTGGCCAGGAACGCCACGACGGCGTAGGCGCCGACGACCACCGGCCGCGGCACGGCCCGGTGCATCTCCCACCAGGCGAGGTCGCCGCCGGTGGCGTCGGTCAGCCGCCGGGCCAGCACGGTCAGCGCGCGGTGCGCGTCGTCGCGGCTCCACGGGCGCCCGGCCCCGGCGGTCGGGCCGGCGCCGGCGGGCTCGGGCCGCGGCGACGGGTCGTAGGCGGTCGGGATGACCGCGTCGAAGACGTGCTCCTCGACGGCCGTGCGGTCGGGGAAGCGGGCCCGGTCGAGCAGCTCGGCCGGCTGCGTGGCGTCGGCCGCGTACACCGCCCGGACCAGCGACACGACCAGCGGGCTGGACAGCGCCGCGGCCACCGGCCCGTCCGGCTGCCGCGCGATCTCCTCCAGCAGCGGCCGCCACCGGGGCTGGTCGGTGACCGAGTGGCGCAGGTAGTCCAGCGCGTCGGCGGCGCTGACCGGCTCCAGCTCGACGACCGCCGCCCGGGGCAGGGCCTGGCCGCGCGCCGCCACCGCCTGCTCGTACTCGTCGCCCCGGCACGTGACCACCAGCGGCGCCTCGTCGGCCCACGCCCGCGCGATCGCGGCGAGCGCGGCGGGCCGGGCCGGCTCCGCCACCTCGTCCAGGCCGTCGAGCATCGGCAGGACCAGGCCGGCGCGCAGCAGCTGGTAGGGCACCTCCGGGCTGCCGCCGTAGTGGTCCTCGGCGAGGCGGCGCACCAGCCAGGTGCGCAGGTGCTCCCGCGCCGGGTCCCAGGAGTTGACCGGCACGACGTAGGGCACCGGGTCGGCGCCCCGGGGACGCGCGAGCAGCCCCAGCGCGAGCAGCGCGGCCAGGCCGGTCTTGCCGGCGCCCGGGCCGCCGAGCACGACGAGCCGCCGGGCCGGCAGGGCCCGGTAGCGGTCCACCACGGCGCTCACATCGCCGCGCAGCCGCAGCCGGGCGGGGCGGCCGCCGACCGCCGCCCCGAGGATCCGCCCCGCCGGCGCGGAGACCGGCCGCGGGCTCTCCCGCCAGTGCGGCCGGCGACAGCGGTCGGGTCACCCGTACCGGGTCCGCCTCCGCCGGCGCGTCACCGCCGGCCTCCCGCTGCCGGAGGGTGAGCACCAGGCCGAGGAGCGTGGCAACCAGGCCGGCGACGGTCGCGTACATGCTGACCACGCTGGCCAGCCGGTCGTTGTCCTCCAGGCTGCCACCGGCGAACCGCGCGGTGAGCAGGACCAGCAGGGCCGTGAGGACCACCGCCCCCACGACGAGGAGCCGCCTGACCAGAGTCCGCCGCGGTGGCACTGCGACCTCCTCCTCACCGTGGGTGGCGTCGGACAGTGTGGCAGAGCCGGACCGCCGCACCGGCCGCCGCTAGGTGGCGCCGGCGGGCGGCGCCGGCCGGTGGCGCCGGCGGGCGGCCGCGCGGCTGCGCCGCCGGGTGGTGCTGCTTGACCAGGGCGGGAGGGCCGGCTACGGTCTCTTTAAACCAACTGGTTTAAGGGAGGGGGTGGCCGATGTCGCCGGACACGCTGTCCCGCGTGTTCGCCGCCCTCGCCGACCCGACCCGCCGCGACATCGTGGACCGGCTCGCGGCCGACGAGGCCACGGTGAACCAGCTCGCCGAGCCGTACCGGATGAGCGTCCAGGCGGTCTACAAGCACCTGCGCGTGCTGGAGGAGGCGGGCCTGGTGAGCCGGGCGCCCGGCCCCCAGCCGCGCCGGGTCCGGCTGCGGGCCGAGGCGCTCGACCTGATGGACGAGTGGCTCGAGCGCTACCGCCGCCGGGCCGAGGAGCGGTACCAGCGTCTCGACCGGGTGCTGGCCACGATGCGGCAGACCAACGAATCCGAGGAGAACAGCGATGACGACGATCGAGGCGGACCCGACGGTCCCCATCATCCGCATCACCCGTGACTTCCAGGCCACCCCGGAGCAGCTGCTCCGGGCCCACACCGACCCCGAGCTGTTCGCCCGGTGGGTCGGCCCCGACTCGACGCGCACCCGCGTCGACCACTGGGACGCGCGCACCGGGGGCAGCTTCCGGTTCGTGTCCGTCATCGACGACGGCGTCGAGTTCGGGTTCCGCGGCTGCTTCCACGAGATCCGACCGGACCGCATCGTGCAGACCTTCACGTTCGAGGGCGACCCCGACGGGGTGGCCCTGGAGACCCTGTGGATCGAGGATCTGGGCGGAGGCCGGTGCCGGCTGCGCGTACAGTCGCTTGTGGACAGCTTCGAGGGCCGCGACGCCTGGCTCAAGAGCGGCATGGAGACCGGTGTCGAGCAGGGCTACGCCAAGCTGGACCGGATGCTGGCCGATGGCGCGGTCTGACTCGCCCGCCGGGCGACACCGCCGGGTCGCCGCGGACTTCACCGACCGGGTCCGCGGCGTCCGGCGGTGGGACGCCCCCGCGCCGGTGGCCGGCTGGACCGCCCGGGACGTGGTACGCCACCTCGTCGAGTGGCTGCCGCCGTTCCTGGCCGCCGGTGCCGGCGTCGCGCTGCCCGGCGGGCCGGGCGCGGACGACGACCCGGTCGGCGCGTGGGTGGCGCACTGCGCGGGCGTGCAGGCGCTGCTGGAGGAGCCGGAGACCGCGCGTCGGCCGCTGGCCAACCGGCACGTCGGCGAGCTGCCGCTAGACGTCGCGATCGACCGCTTCTACACCTCCGACGTGTTCATGCACACGTGGGACCTGGCCCGGGCCACCGGGCAGGACGACCGGCTCGACCCGGACGAGTGCGCGGCGCTGCTGGCCGGGATGGAGCCGTTCGAGGACGCGATCCGCGCCTCGGGCCAGTACGGGCCGCGGGTGCCGACGCCGGGCGACGCCGACGTGCAGACCCGGCTGCTCGGGTTCATCGGCCGCGACCCGTACTGGAGCCCAACGCGCCTTGATTCTGGCGGGTAGGCGCCCTTGTGGGTCGCATCCCCATCGATGCGGGGATGGTCCTCCTCATGGCACAGCGGCGCGCCCGGTGGTCAGTGCCCGGTCCGCGCGGCACCGGTGGTCCGGGGCGCCCCGGGGCGGGCGGCCGGTAGCGTGACGGTGAACTCGGTGCCGGCGCCGACCTCGCTGACGACGGTGATCGCGCCACCGTGGTCGGCGACGATCTGCCGGACGATCGCCAGCCCCAGCCCGGCGCCGCCGGTGCGCCGGCCGCGGGCGGGGTCCGCACGCCAGAACCGTTCGAAGACATGCGGCAGCGCGTCCGGCGCGATGCCGGTCCCCGTGTCCGCCACCCGGATCGCCACGGTCTCCCCGGAGCGGCCCGTCGACAGCGACACCGAACCGCCCCGCGGCGTCGCCCGCAGGGCATTGGTGAGCAGGTTGCCCAGGGCCTGGCGGAGCCGGTCCGGATCGGCGTGCACCAGCAGCGGGTCCGGTGCGATCTCGACCGGACCGGCGGAGGCGGGGCCACTGGGGGCCGGGCCGGCGGAGGCGAGGCCGCTGGCGACCGGACCGCTGGCGGCATGGCTGCCGACCTGGACGGACAGCGTCACGCCGGCCGACGCCGCGGAGGCGCGGTGCGCCGTACGGCAGGTCTCCAGCAGCTCCGCCACGTCCACCGGCATCCGGTGGTAGACCAGGCGACCGGACTCGGCCAGGGCCAGCTCCTGGAGGTCGTCGACGATCCGCTGCTGCAGCACGGCCTCCTCGTGCAGCGAGGCGAACAGCTCCGCGTCGGGCGCGATCACGCCGTCGGCCAGCGCCTCCAGGTAGCCGCGCAGGTTCGCCAGCGGGGTGCGCAGCTCGTGGGCCACATCGGCGATCAGCATCCGCTGCCGCTCCTCGCTGCGGCGCAGGGAGTCCGCCATCCGGTTGAAGGCGCGGCCCAGGTCGGCCAGTTCGTCGCGGCCGCGCACCGGTACGCGGCTGGCCAGGTCGCCCTGGCCGAACCGCTGCGTGGCGGTGGTCAGCCGGCCGATGGGGCGCAGCACCCGGTGGCTGAGCAGCACGGTGCCCAGGATCACCACCAGCGCCACCCCGGCCGCCGCCGCCAGCAGCGGACCGGTCGCCAACGTGGCGGCCGGCTCGTCGCGGGCCCCCAGGTAGACCATGGCCGGTACGGCGGCCAGGTCGCTGATCTCCTCGGTGAACGTCCTGGCCAGGCAGGCGCGTACCGGGTCCTCGGTCGGCGCCGGACGGCCGGGCGCGTCCGTCGGCTCCGCGGACCCCTGGGGGTGCGCCAGCTCGGGTTCGGCGCAGCGGGCGACCCGCTCGGTGAACCGCGGCGCCTCCTCCGTGGCGGCCGGCCGGCGGCAGAGGTCGGCGAGGTTCCGCTGCCGCGGCTCCAGGCGGGCCGGCGCGGCGAACCGCGGCACGCCCAGCTCGCCCGGGGAGGTGACGACCCCGACGCCGGCCCGGGTCAGGCAGGTGGCGAACCGGATTCCGGCCCGGTACGCGGTGATGGCCGCGGCGGTGCGCCTCGCCAGGTCGGCGGCGCCGGACCGCGGCGGCGGGTGGCCGGCGTCGCCGCCGGCCGGCAGGGCCAGTCTCGGACGGGGGTCGACGTACACGCTGGCGGCGCCGAGGGGCCGGGCCCGGCGCCCCGCCTCCGTGTCGGTGTCCACGATGACGATGCCGCCCTCGGAGACGAGGTGGATGCGCTGCCCGGTCCGCTGGTGCAGCGCGCCCACGACCGCCGGCACGCCCTCCCAGGTGCCGTGTCGCGCACCGTACTCCCGCAGCGCGGTGCCGACCAGGTCGAGCTGGGCCCGGTCGACCGCCGCCGACTCGATGACCTGCCGGGACGCCTGGCTCAGGGTGACCCAGGCGGTCGCCGCGGTGGCGGTCACCGCCACGAGGACGACCAGCAGCAGCACCCGCAGCCGGAAGCTCATGGCGTCGGTTCGGGCGTGGGTTCGGGCGTCGGGCCGGGCGTCGGTTCGGCGATCCGGTAGCCCCGGCCGAAGACCGTCTGGACGTAGCGGGGGCGGCCGGGGTCCTGCTCCAGCTTGCGGCGCAGGTTCACCACGTGGGCGTCGACGGTGCGCTCCAGGACGAACTGGTCGAAGCCGAAGGCCCGGTCGATGATCTGGGCCCGGGTGAACACCCGCCCCGGGTCGCGGGCGAGGGTCTCCAGGATGCCGAACTCCTTGGCCGTCAGCGCCACCGGCCGCCCGGCCACGCGGACCTCGAACCGGCCGGGGTCGACCTCCAGGTCGCCGACCCGCAGCACCTCGTCGCCGCCCTGGCCCGCCGCGCCGGCCCGGCGCAGCAGGACGCGCACCCGCGCGACCAGCTGCCGGGGCGAGTACGGCTTGGTGATGTAGTCGTCCGCGCCGGTGTCGAGGCCGCGCAGGATGTCGTCCTCGGTCGTGCGGGCCGTCAACAGCAGCAGCGGAACGTCGGACTCGAAGCGCAGGATGCGGCACACGTCGAGCCCGTCCAGGCCCGGCATCATCACGTCCAGGATCACCAGGTCCGGCCGGCGCGACCGGCACTGCTCCAGGGCCGCCCGGCCGTCGGCCGCCAGCAGGACGCGGTACCCCTCCCGCTCCAGGTAGATGCGGACGAGGTTGGCCTGCTTCGGGTCGTCCTCCGCGACCAGAATCCGGCCGGTCACGGGCCGGCGTCCCGAACTCGCACCGTGCCCTCGCCTCGCCTCACCGTCTCGCCCGCCCTGCCCGTGTCCGTCCCTGCCCGGGTCCGCCGTTCTCCGCCCGTCCCGGTCCGGGCCGCCCGGGCCCGCCCGTCCCGGTCCGGGCCCGTCGTTCTCCGCAGCTCAGGGTAGCCGCCGCGGCGGGCTCAGCGGAGCCACGGAATCGCGCGGTTGAGCAGCCCACGGCGCCTCAGCTCGGCGCGCAGCGGGATGCCGTCGTCGACGTAGCCGTCCCAGTTGACGCCCCAGTAGTTGGCCGTGTGGGTGCCCTCGCCGAGCAGCTGGCGCTGCACCGCCGTGCGGTTGGCCCACCACTGGCCGGTCCGGTCGACGGCCATGTCGTCCAGCGGGCGGATCCAGCGGTACGTGTAGCCGACGAAGAGCATCTTGCGGGTGATCGAGGAGCGGTTCGTGGAGCGGGAGTGCCACAGCCGCCGGTCGAAGACGAAGGCGTCGCCGGGGTCGGCGGTGATCTCGACGGCGCCCGCCGGGTCCGGGTGCGGCACCGTGGGATCCGCCGGCCGGTCCAGGGAGTTCCACCGGTGGCTCCCCGGAATGATCTTGGTGGCGCCGCGTCCGGGTTCGGACAGGTCGGACAGGACGTACCCGACCTTCAGCGAGAGCATCGGCCGCGGCAGGTCCGGGTCCATCGTCTCGGGGTCGGAGTTCTGCCGGTAGCCGTCCTGGTGCCACCCCCAGGACGGCCGGTCCGGGTCGACCGCCGGCGGCGTCACGTCCAGATGGTTGTGGTGCGTGTAGATGTTCCAGCCGAGCAGTCCCCAGACGTGGGGAAAGGTGGCCGGGTGGGTGAGCAGCTCCCCGAACAGCTCGTCCCGCTCCAGGAAGCCGAGCAGGTGCAGCGAGCCGTCCGGCGCGACGGCGCCGGCGGCGGACGCCCGGTGGTAGACCCGGTCCACCGCCTCCTCCAGCGCCGCGCGGTGCTCCTCGGTGAGCACCCGACGCAGGAGCAGGAAGCCCCGCTCGGCGAACTCCGTGCGGTCCGAGTCGCTGATCGGTTCGTATCCGGTCTGTTCGACGCAGTCAAGCATGTGCATTGACTCCCCCCGTCGTGAATCAAGCGGTTCGCGGGGCAGTCAACCGGCCGGTTGTGAAGAAGTTGTGCGATTCCGGTGGGGAACGCGTCCGACGCGGGGGAGCGTCAGGACGGCGCCCGCAGGGGGCCCGCCACCGGTCGAGGTGTTGCCGGATGAAGGCGGTGAACTCGTGCTCCAGGCCGGCGGTGCTCCAGGCCGGCGGTGCGGATTGTAGGCCGCCGGGCCCGATCACCGAGTGCGATCGCCGATCTCGCGCTTCGGCCGATCTGGCCGACGTCGCGCACTAGGCTCCTCAGGGAGAGGTGCGCGCTTCCACGCCGGCCCGGCAGGGCAGGGGCAACCCGCCCGCAGCCGGTTGTCTCCGACTGACCAATTTGGACGGTACCCGCTGCCGTGCGGACGGCGGCGGGCGCCACGAGGGCTCTGGAGCGCCATGATGGATACCGGCACCGCACCGCGCTTCACCACCAGCGTCGTCGACGCCGACCCCGGCGACGGCTACTGGATCCACGCCGTCGACGTCGACGGCGACGGCCGCCCGGACCTGGTCGCCTCCGGGCTGACCCACGGCAGGGTCGTCTGGTACCAGAATCCGGGCTGGCGGCGGCGCGTCATCGCCACCCTGCCCAAGCCCGTCGCCGTGGACGCCGCCGACCTGACCGGTGACGGCCGCCCGGATCTGGTGATCTGCCACGACTACGGCAACTGCATGTTCGACTGCGGCCCCCACGACGGGAAGATCTCGTGGTGGCAGAACCCGACGGCCACCGACCCGGACGGGCCCTGGCGCCAGCGCCCCGTCGCCGACCTGGTCGCCACGCACCGCATCCGGCTCGGCCGCTTCACGGGCGACCACGTCCAGCTCGCCGCCCTGCCGGTGGTGGGCCCGGAGGGCGGCGCCGCCGGGGTGACCGCCCCGGTCCGGGTGATGGTCTACGACCAGCCGGACGACCCGCTGTCCGACGGCGGATGGTCGGGCAAGGAGGTCGACGCCACCGAACTGCGGATCATCCACGGCGTCGTCGTCGGGCGGTTCCCGCACACCGGGGTGGAACGGGACTCGTTCCTGCTCGCCTCTGCGGAGGGCATCACGTGGCTCGGCTACGGCGACGACGGGCGCTGGCGCCACCACCGCATCGGCGCGGGGGTCCCCCCGCGCGCCTCGCACGAGTTCCCCGCGTACCGCTTCTCGGGCAGCGGCAACGTCGTCGCCGGCCGGGTCGCGGGACGCGCGTGCGGGATCCTGCTGGCGGTGGAGCCGTTCCACGGCGACACCCTGGCCGCGTACGTGCGCCCGCCCGGCGAGCTGACC
>DATMJT010000545.1:0-5836 GCA_035553735.1 Pilimelia sp. | reverse complement strand
GCGGCGGGCCGGGGCCTAGAGTGGCGGCCATGCGCAGACGCGTCGCCGCCTGGACGCTGGCCGCGGCCGTGGTCGCCGGGCTGGGTCTCGGCTGTTACCGCGGCCACGCCCCCGCGCCGACGCAGCCGGCCGAGCGTCGGTACGTCGACCCGGCAGAAGGCACGGCGCCCGCTTCTCCGGCGCAGTGCGACCTGGACGTCGCGCAGCGCGACGCCGGATGGGTGTGCCCGCGCCCGGGATAGCGACACCGCTCCGCGGTGCGGCGCCCGGCTACCCGGCGGCCTGTCGGTCGGGCCGCGGCGCGTACAGCCGTCGCGTCTGCGGACCCAGGTCGTCGAAGGTGGTCGGGTCGCCGGACAGCCTGGCGAGCAGCGCCACGCCCTCGATCTGCGCCACCACGGCGCGGGCGGTGCCCCGGTCGGCGCGCTCGGCCGGGACGCTGCCCTCGTCGGCGGCGTCCCGCAGGGCGGCGTGGATCAGGTCGATCTGCTCGTCGAAGACCTCGGCCAGGCGTCGCTGCACCGCGGCCTCGCGGTTGCTCAGCTCCACCGCCAGGTTGCCCAGTAGGCAGCCGTACACCGCCTCGCCGGTGCGCCACGCCGCCCGCTGGGTTTCGGCGAGGAGGTCGAACAGCCGGTCCAGGCGGTCCAACGCCGGCGCGTCGGCGTCCAGCGCCGCCGCCCACGCCGTGCGCTGCGCGCGCCAGTGGGCGTCGATCGCCTCGATGGTGAGCGCCTGCTTGGACTCGAAGAAGTGGTAGAAGCTGCCCTTGCGGACCTCTGCGCGAGCGCAGATCTCGGCGACGCCGATCGCCCCGTACCCGCGCGCGTGCATGAGCTCCTCGGCGGCGTCGAGGAGCCGCTGGCGAGCCGTGCTGGTGCGCCCCACGGCGGCAGTATACGTCCGGTCAACTAGCGGTTGCGCAATAGTTGACCGGTCGTCTAGCGTGGTGGCCAGACCGAGGCAGAGGAGAGTCCATGTCCGTCACCGTCGCCGTCGCGTACCACAGCGGGTACGGCCACACCGCTCGCCAGGCCGAGGCCGTGGCCCACGGCGTGGCCGGTGTCCCGGGCGCCAGCCCCGAGCTGCGCGACATCACCATCGTCGACAACGCGCTCTGGCCGGTGCTCGCCGACGCCGAGGCCATCATCTTCGGATCACCCACGTACATGGGCGGCACCTCCGCGGTGTTCCGCAGCTTCGCCGAGGCCAGCGCGCGGGTCTGGGCCGCGCAGGGCTGGCGGGACAAGCTCGCCGCCGGCTTCACCAACTCGGCCGGCGTGAACGGCGACAAGCTCGCCACCCTGTCGTCCCTGGCGGTGTTCGCCGCGCAGCACGGCATGCACTGGGTGTCCCTGGGGCTGCCGCCCGGCTGGCTCTACACCACCGGAGGCAGCCCCGAGGACCTCAACCGGCTGGGCGGCTTCCTCGGCGCGATGGCACAGTCGCCCTCGGACGCGGCACCGGCCGAGGCGCCCGGCGCCGGCGACCTGCGCACCGCCGAGCACCTCGGCCGCCGCGTGGCCACGGTCGCGCTCCAGCTCGCCCACGGCCGCGCGGCGGCGACGGCATGACCGCGCCCGGGACGGCGGAAGCGGCCGACGGGGACCCCGGCACGCCGAACCGCCTGACCGACCTGCTCGGCATCGGCGAGCCCGTCATCCAGGGGCCGTTCGGTGGCGGCCTGTCCACGGTGCGGCTCGCGGCGGCGGTCACCGCCGCCGGCGGGCTGGGTTCGTTCGGCGCGCACCACCTGGCGCCGGAGGCCATCGGCGCGCTCGTCGGGCGGCTGCGGGCGGCGGTGCCGCCGGGCGGATCGTTCAACGTCAACCTGTGGGTACCCCACCCGGACGAGGCGTCGGCGCGCCCGAGGCCCGAGGACGTCGATCGGCTGCGCCCGTACTACGCCGCGCTCGGGGTGGCGCCGCCCGCGGAGTACCTGCCGCCGCCGGACTTCCCCGCCCAGGTGGAAGCCCTCCTGGCGGCCCGGCCGCCGGTGATCAGTTTCGTGATGGGGGTCCCGCCGCGCTGGGTGGTCCGGCAGGCGCGCCGCCTGGGCATCCGGACCCTGGCCACCGCCACCACCGTGGACGAGGCGGAGGCCGTGGCGGCGGCCGGCGTGGACGCGGTGGTGGCCTCGGGCAGCGACGCCGGCGGGCACCGGGGCGCGTTCCTGCGCCCGGTTGCCGAATCGCTGGTCGGCACCTTCTCGCTCGTACCGCAGGTCGTCGACGCGGTGTCCATTCCGGTCGTCGCCGCCGGCGGCATCGCCGACCGGCGGGGGGTCACCGCCGCCCGCGCGCTCGGTGCCGACGGCGTCCAGGTCGGCACGGGCTTCCTGGCCACGGAGGAGTCCGGGGCGAGCCCGGCGCACCGAGCGGCCCTGCGCCATCGCGACGCGCGGGTCACCGTCCTGACCCGGCTGTTCTCGGGCCGCCACGCCCGCGGCATCCGCAACGCGCTCATCCGCGACCTCGCCGACGCCGAGTCCGCGGTCCCGCCGTACCCGGTGCAGAACGCCCTCATGCAACCGATCCGGCAGGCCGCCGCGGCCCGCGGCCACGCCGACCGGCTGAGCCTGTGGGCCGGTCAGGCGGCCCTGCTCGCGGTCGGCGCCACCGCCCGGGAGTACCTGCACGCACTGTGCCATCCGCCGACGCCCGGCTGAGCCGCCCCGCCGGGGAGGGGGCCACGCCGCAGCCGCCCGCCGCGGGCGGGGCCCCGCCGTGCGCCGGCGCACGGCCGGGTGCCGGCGCACGGCCGGATGCCGGCGCACGGGCCGCAGGGCCGCAGGGCCGCAGGGCCGCAGGGCCGCAGGGCCGCAGGGCCGCAGGGCCGCAGGGCCGCAGGGCCGCAGGGCCGCAGGGGCAGGCTATGCTGTCGACATGACGTTGAACATCTGTTCAGTGGGCTGAACGTGAGTACAGCTCGCGGGGATCTGACCGCTCGCGCCCTGATCCGACAGGAGAGCCTGCGGCTGTTCGCCGCGCACGGCCCGGATGCGGTCACCGTGCGCCAGGTCGCCGCCGCCGCGGGCGTCTCGCCCGCCCTGGTGGTGCACCACTTCGCCAGCAAGGAGGGGCTGCGGCGCGCCGTCGACGCGCACGTGCTGGAGCTCTTCGACGACCTGGTGACCGTGCTGGAACGCACCGACTGGTCCGGCGGCGGCGCCGGCCGGTCGCTGGCCGAGGCATTCCTCGCCCGGCTGCCCCCGGACTCGCCGGTGCCGGCGTACCTGCGCCGGCTGCTGCTGTCGGGCGACCCGGCCGGGACGCAGCTGTTCCGGCGGTGGTTCGCGCTGAGCCGGCGGTTGCTGGAGCACCCCGACACCGTCGCGGTGCTGCGGCCGACCGCCGACCCCGCGGTCCGCGCCGCGTTCCTGATGGTCAACGACCTCGCGCTGCTGCTGCTGCGCGAGCCGCTGGAGGCCGTCCTGGCGGTCGACCCGCTCAGCCGCGACGGCCTCGCCCGGTGGGCCGAGGCGGCCATGGACGTGTACCGGCACGGCCTGTTCCGGGAGCCGGCCGGCGCCGACGAGCAGGGAGGTACGGCATGACACGCCCACGGGCGGTGATCTGTGGAGCCGGCATCGCCGGCCTCACCCTGGCCTGGTGGCTGGAGCGCGACGGCTGGCAGGTCGTCCTGGTCGAACGCGCCGCGCGGCCGCGGGACGGCGGGTACATGATGGACTTCTTCGGCCCGGGGTACGACGTCGCCGCCGGCATGGGACTGCTGCCCCGGCTGTCGGACATCCACACGGTGATCACCGAGCTGGCGTACCGGGACCCCGCGGGCCGGGGGCGGGGGCGTGTCGACTACCGGACGTTCGCCCGCGGGCTGCGCGGCCGGCTGTTCAGCTTCATGCGCGGAGACCTGGAGCGGGTGCTGCGGGAGGCGGTGGCGGACCGCGTCGAGATCCGGTACGGCGCGACGGTGGAGAAGCTGGCGGACGACGGTGCCGGCGTGGCCGTCACGGTGACCGGCGGCCGGACCGAACCGGCCGACCTCCTGGTCGGCGCCGACGGCATCCACTCGCGGGTCCGGGGCCTGATGGCCGGGCCGCAGGTCGGTCGGCTGCGCCGGCTGGGCTACCACACCGCCTCCTACTCGTTCGCCGACGAGGAGCTGCACCGACGCGTGGGCCCGCGGTTCGTGCTGGTCGCCACCCCGGGCCGCCAGGCCGGGCTCTACCCCACGGGCGACGGCCGGCTCGCCGTCTCGCTGATCCACCGCGCCGAGGGCGCCCTGCCGGCCGACCCGACCGCCACCGTCCACGCCACGTACGGCGGGCTCGGCAGCCTCGTCGACCGGGCGCTGGGCCACTGCCCGACCGGCGCGGACCTGTACTACGACCAGGTCGCCCAGGTGGAGCTGGACCGCTGGCATCGCGGCGCCGTGGCGCTGGTCGGCGACGCCTGCCAGGCGGTGTCCCTCATGGCCGGGCAGGGCGCCTCGCTGGCCATGGCCGGGGCGTACGTGCTCGCCGACGAGCTGCGCGCCGGCGGGCCGGTGCCGGCGGCGCTGGCGCGCTACCAGCGGCGGCTGCAGCCCCTGGTACGCCACACCCAGCGCGCCGGGCGGCGCACCGCCCGCTGGTTGGTGCCGGACAGCGCGTGGCGGCTCACCGCGCGGTCCACCGCCCTGCGGGCGATGTCCCTGCCGGGTGCCGCCAGGTTGCTGGGCTCACTGCTGGCCGGTGCCGGCCGCGGCGGCGTACCGGCGCCGCCGCCAGGCTGAGCCGCCGCCAGGCTGAGCCGCTGGTGGGCTGAGCCGCTGGTGGGCTGGGTGGAGGAGCTCCCCCGTTTGGACTCGAACCAAAAACCTGCCGGTTAACAGCCGGCTGCTCTGCCAATTGAGCTACGGGGGATCGCTGTCGCGACCACGGATCCCTCCCCCACGGATCTCTCCGGGGCGGAACTCTCCGGGCCGCGCGACCGACGCTTAGCGTACATGAGGCCCGGCGGGGCGGGCGGCAGGGGTCGACCACATCCGGTACCGCGCCGCGCGCGGCGCGACTCGCCGGCCACGGCGGGGTCACCCTGCCGGGCGGGGTGCATAAGCCCGGGAGAGGATGGGTATGCACCTCGGTACGGACGACGCCGGCGAACACGACTGTCGACGGGAAATCCCGGGATGACGCCGCGTCTGGGCACGGAAGGAGTTCCGCGATGCGCGGAAAGCTGTGGTTCGCTGTGGGGGCCGCTGTGGGCTTCGTCATGGGCGCCCGAGCGGGCCGGGAGAAGTACGAGGAACTGGTGCTCAACGCCCGGAAGGTCTGGGACCACCCCACGGTGCAGGAGGCGGCTGGGGTCGTGCAGGCCCAGGCCAACCGCCTGTACAGCGAGGGCAAGGAGCAGGTGACGGACAAGCTCAGCCACACCAAGCTCGGCGAGAAGCGGTCGAACCGCGACTCCGACGAGGCGCTGGCGACGTCCGGCTCGGGTACGAGCAGCTCGACCACCGGCGCGAACACCTCGTCGGGCAGCAACAACACCGGATACTGACGCGGATCGGCCGGGGCACCGCCCGTCGCGCCACGTCCGGCACGACGCACAAGGGGCCGGTCGCCGACCACGGCGACCGGCCCCTTTCGGGTGCGCCGGGCGTCCTCTCGGCGCTCCGCGCCACCGCGCCCCCACCACCGCGACAACCGGGTGGTCGCCGCGCCATCCGGCGGACGCGGTGCCGCGCCGCGGCCTCGTCGACGGCTGGCCGCGTCGGCGGCCGCCGACCCCCACCGGCGCGGCCGCCGCGCAGCGGAGCCGGCTCATCGCTCACGATTGGCCCGGCGGAGGGTAGCGGCCGCGCGGGCGGGGGCCGGGCCAATCGTGAGCGA
>DATMJT010000544.1:0-2936 GCA_035553735.1 Pilimelia sp. | reverse complement strand
TCGGGATGCCGGCGGGCACGCCGGTGTAGCCGACCTCGACGACGAACGGCGCCTCGGCGGGCAGCACGGCGGTGGGGCTGACGGTGAGCTTTCCCTCCGCGTGGCGGTAGCGGACCGGTGTGCCGCCGACCAGCACCCGCTCGACCCGGAGAGCGCCCAGGTCCAGGCTGAATCCGCCAAGGCGCTGCGTGGCGACCGCGGTGATGACAGCCCGGCCGCGCAGCCGCCCTGACCTGGCCCGGTACTCCAGCGTCAGGTCGTAGTGGCCGACCTGGTAGCCGCCGTTGCCGTGGCGCGGCAGGTACGAGTCGGTTGACCGGGCGGCCCCGACGGCGGCGGGCGGTGCGGCGATCACGGCAGGCGGGCCCCGCCCCGCCGCCACGGCGCGATGGGATTGCCGAACCACCGGGTGTGGGTGGGCACCCGCTCGCCGCCCATCACCAGCGACGCCGGACCGATGGTGGTGTGGGCGCCGACCGCGGCCCCGGGCAGGACGATCGCATGGGGCCCCAACGTCGCCCCCTCGGCCAGTTCCACCGTGTCCATCCGCATGATTCGATCATGGAAGAGGTGGGTTTGCACGACACACCCGCGGTTCACCGTCGCTCCGTCACCGACAGTGATCAGATCCGCCTCGGGCAGCCAGTGCGTCTCACACCAGACCCCCCGGCCGATCCGGGCGCCGCACGCGCGCAGCCAGAGGCTCATCAGTGGGGTACCGCCGAGCGAGCCGACCAGCCACGGCACCGCCAGCAGCTCCACGAAGGCGTCCGCCAACTCGTTGCGCCAGACGAAGCCGGACCACAGCGGATGCTCCGCCACGGCGAACCTGCCCATCAGGATCCACTTTGCCAGCAGCGCGAGCAGGCAGCCCAGCACGCCCGCGGCGGCCAGCAGCGGGCCAGCCGCGGCGAGTGCCGCCACGACACCGTGCCGGTGGTGCAGCCAGACGAGCGCCAGCCCCACCGCGACCGCCAGTGCC
This sequence comes from Pilimelia sp., assembly GCA_035553735.1. Taxonomy (GTDB): domain Bacteria; phylum Actinomycetota; class Actinomycetes; order Mycobacteriales; family Micromonosporaceae; genus DATMJT01. The sequence continues at coordinate 1,954 of DATMJT010000544.1, read as the reverse complement.
GCCGTGCCCACCATGGGGATCAGCCGGCACAGCTCCACCGCCGCGCGCGCGGCCCGCAGCCAGCGGGACGGGTGGAACGTCCGGTCGGTGGCGACGTCGGCAACCGCGCGGGGCAGCCGCATCGGTGGCATGCCGAGCCAGGAGCTGCCGGCCTTCGCCCGCTTCGGCGCGGCCGACAGGACGCCGACCAACCCGTGCTTGGGGACCTGCCGGCCGGGCGCGGTCATGCCGGAGTTGCCGAGGAACGCGCGTTTGCCCACCCGGGCGGCGGCGATGCGCAGCCAGCCGCCGCCGAGCTCGTAGCTGGCGATCATGGTGTCGTCGGCGAGGAACGCGCCGTCGCCCACCGTGGTCATGCGGGGCAGCGCCAGCACGGTCGACGCCTCGACGCCGCGGCCGACCTTCATCCCCAACGCCCGCAGCCACACCGGCGTGAGCAGGCTGGAGTACAGCGGGAACAGGCCCACGCGGGCGCCGCTCATCAGTCGCTCGGTGGCCCAGGCCTGCCAGGCGACACGCCCGTGGACCGGATGGCGGCCCGGCCGCATCCCGATGCCCAGGACCCGCACCGCCGCCAGGACCAGGAACGCGTAGGTCAGCGCCGCGACCACCGTCGCCGCGGGCACCGCGAGCATGGCCTGCGTCGTCACCGCGCCGAAGGAGTCGCGACCGGAGACGAAGCCGGCGACCACGGCCAACCCGGCCGCGACGGCGACCGGCGGGAACAGGTCGAGCACGAACGCGGTCACGCTGTACGCGGCGGCCCAGCGCCGGGCCCGCGGCGCCCGTGCCGTCAGGTGGTGCCGCGCCTTGCCGGTGCGGGTGGCCGGAGTGCCGGACCAGCGCTGCCGGGCCGCCACCGCGCCGGCCACGCAGGAGCCGGGGGCCACCTCCGCCTGCCGGCCCACGCGCGCGCCCGGCAGCAGCGTGCTGCGGGCGCCGACCCGCGCCCCGGGGCCAATCTTGACCCGGCCGAGTCGCAGCTGGTCACCGTCGACCCAGTGGCCGGTGAGGTCGACCTCCGGCTCCACGGCCGCGCCGGGGCCCACGCGCAGCATTCCCGTCACCGGCGGCGGCGAGTGCAGGTCGACCTCCGGGCCGATCCGCGCCCCCAGCGCCCGCGCGTAGTGGGTCAGCCAGCCGCCGGTCAGACTCGCCGCCCCGACGGCCGCGGCGAGCCGTTCGGCGGTCCACAGCCGCAGGTGAACCGCGCCGCCGCGCGGGTACCGGCCCGGGCGCACGCCCCGCAGCAGCAGCCGCGCACCCGACGCCGCGATCGCCAGCCGACCCGGCGGACTGTGCAGAAGCAGCCAGCCCGCCGCCACGAGCCACCAGGACACCGACGGTGCCCACGGATAGCCGCCGACCGCCGCCAGGACATTGCCGGCCGCCGCCACCGGTACCGCCCACCGCAGACCGGCCACGGTGAGCAACGGCAGCATCAGCACGATCTGGATCGCGCCGGCCCGGCGCGGTGTCGGGGTGACCTGCCGGCGGCCCACCGGACCGTGTTCGAGCAGCTCCAACCGCTGGGCCAGGGTACGCAGCACCGGGTTCTGGTAGACGTCGTTGACGGACATCGCGGGGTGGCGGGCCCGTGCGAGCGAGACCAGGCGCGCCGCGGACAGACTGGAGCCGCCGCGCTGGAAGAAGTCGTCGTCCTCGCCGGTCACCGGCGTGCCGAGGACATCGCGCCACAACCCCGCCAGCCACCCGGCGGTGCCGTGCAGCGGCGCGGCGTCGGCACCCGGCTCCGTGCCCGGCGGCGGCCAGGGCAACGCCGCCCGGTCCACCTTGCCGGACGTGCGGGTGGGGAGGGTGTCCACCACCGCGATCAACGGCACCAGCGCTGCCGGCAGCGTCGTACGCAGGGTCGCCACGGCGGCGTCGACGGTGAAGGCCTCACCGGCGGGGACCACGTAGCCGACCAGCAGCTGATGGCCGCTGTCCGTGG
>DATMJT010000543.1:0-3390 GCA_035553735.1 Pilimelia sp. | reverse complement strand
GTTGCAGCCCACCGAGATGGACACCCACCCGGCGGGAGTCGACCTACGCCGGCTGGGTGTCCATCTCGGTGGGCTGCAACAACACCTGCACCTTCTGCATCGTGCCCAGCCTGCGCGGCCGGGAGAAGGACCGCCGACCCGGCGACGTCCTGGCCGAGGTGCGGGCGCTGGTCGCCGAGGGCGTGCTGGAGGTGACGCTGCTCGGGCAGAACGTCAACTCCTACGGCGTGGAGTTCGGCGACCGGTACGCCTTCGGCAAGCTGCTGCGCGCCTGCGGCGGCATCGACGGGCTGGAGCGGGTGCGGTTCACCAGCCCGCATCCCAAAGACTTCACCGACGACGTCATCGCCGCGATGGCCGAGACGCCCAACGTCTGCCACCAGCTGCACATGCCGCTGCAGTCCGGCTCCGACCGGGTGCTGCGGGCGATGCGCCGCTCCTACCGGGCCGAGCGCTACCTGGACATCATCGCCAGGGTGCGGGCCGCGATGCCGGACGCGGCGATCAGCACGGACATCATCGTGGGTTTCCCGGGCGAGACGGAGGAGGACTTCGCGGCCACCCTGGAGGTGGTGCGCGCGGCCCGGTTCGCCTCGGCCTTCACGTTCCAGTACTCGCCGCGCCCCGGTACGCCCGCGGCCACCATGCCCGGCCAGGTGCCAAAGCCGGTCGTGCGGGAGCGCTACGACCGGCTGGTGGCCGCCGTGGAGGAGGTCACCTGGGCGGAGAACCGGCGGCTGGTCGGGCAGACCGTCGAGGTGCTGGTCGCGGTGGGGGAGGGGCGCAAGGACGAGCGCACCGGCCGGCTGTCCGGCCGGGCCCGCGACGGTCGGCTGGTGCACTTCGCCGTCGCCGACGGGGCGGCGCCCCGCCCCGGAGACGTCGTGCAGACCACGATCACGTACGCCGCGCCGCACCACCTCAACGCCGACGGGCCGCCGCTGGCGCTGCGCCGGACCCGGGCCGGCGACGCGTGGGCGGCAGGCCACGGCCCGCGTACGCCGGGTGTGGTGCTGGGTCTGCCGACGGTCGGCGCGCCCCCGGCCGTGGCGGCCCCGGCTGGCCCGGCCTGCGCCCAGGGCTGACCGCCCGCAGGGCCGGGTCGCCGGCCCCCCGGCCGCGACCGCTGCACCCCTTCGGTGACGATCCCCGCCCGGCGGAGCACCGCGGCGTGCCCCCCACGGATGCGTGACGAATGGGACGATGGGGCACGGGGCGGCGGCCGCCCGCCGCGGGCATCGCTGCCCGCGACGTGTGCGACCAGGCGCCGTCGGCGGCGTGTGCGACCAGGCGCCGTCCGCGGCCTCTGCGACCACGCGCCGTCCGGCCCGCGCGAGAGGCGCCGTGCCATCGCATGGGGAAGAGGGGAGCGCCGTGACCGTGGGGCAGAACTCGGCAGCCGTGCAGCCGTCCCGGCCGTCCGGGCGGCCGGGATCGTCGGCGTCGGCCGATCCGCTGGGGTCGCCGTCCGACCTGTCGGCGTCGGTGTCGGGCGGTGCGGTGCCGTCGGCGGGTTCGGTGGGTTCGTCGGGCGGTGACGGCCGGCGTCGGGGGTTGCGTGGGGTGCTGCGTGATCCGGCGGCGGGGGTGTTGGTGGTGCTGCTCGCGGCGTTCGTGGCCGCGCGGGTGTGGGTGATCGGGTCGATGGGGGCGGCGGCCCGCCGCCTCAACGACTCGGCGTCCTATGCGCCGCTGCCGGGGGACGGCCATCCGGGGTCGGTGGTGTCGTTGACCGGCCACTCGCCGCGCCCGTGGGGGGTGCCGGTGTTGTTCGCCCTGGTTGCTGAGGATCCGGGTCGGGTGGTGCTGCAGAGTGTGGTGGGCATCGTCGCGTGGGTGGTGTTGGCGGTCGGGTTGTGGGTGACGATGCGTACGTCGGTTGCCCGGGTGGTGGTCGTGGCGGTGTTGTTGCTGGTCGGGCTGACCCGGCCGGTGTTGGTGTGGGATTTTCTGATTCTGTCGGAGTCGTTGTCGATCAGTCTGGGTCTGTTCGTGCTCGGGGCGGTGCTGGTCTGGGTGCGGACGCGGTGGTGGCCGGTGTTGGCGGCGGCGGTGGTGGTGGCGGTGTGGTGGTTGTTCACCCGGCAGGACGTGTTGTTGTTCGTGGCGGTTCTGGCGGTGGTGTTGGCGGTGGTGGCGTGGCGTCGGCGGGATCGGCGTCGGCCGGCGTTGGTCGCGGTGGTGGTGTTGGTGCTTGGCATGGGGTGGTTGGTGGCGATCGCGCCGGTGGTGGATCGGACGTTTGCCGGGTGGAGTGCGTCGGGGACCTCGCAGACGCAGGAGACGTTCCTGTACCGGCTGCACGTGCAGGTCATGCGGAATCCCGAGATCAGGCGGGCGCACCAGGAGCGCCTCGGCATGCCGCCGTGTCCGGAGGCGGTCGCCGTCTCGGAGGTCACCACCCGGCGGTGGAACATCCGGGAGTTCGTGGCGGCCTACCGCCGCTGCCCGGACCTGGTGGCGTGGGGTGAGCGCAACCGGTTCTGGTCGGCCCCGCGGTTCGCCGTGACCGCGCCGGGGCTGTACCTGCGGGTGCTGGGCGAGAGCCTGCCGCCGGCCATCGGCGGGGGTTCTGTGTCCACGTACCGTCGGGAGGTGAACCTCCTGCCCCGCCCGGTCGACCGGGTGGTCTTCCAGGTGCGGCGGGGCGCGCTGCCGGCGGCGGCCACGGCGTTCGGGGTGCTGCTGGTGGTCGCGGTGCTGGCCGGGGCGTTCCGCCGCGGCCGGTGGGCCGCGTGGCTCGGCGTCGGGCTGGTGGCGGTCAGCCTGGCCAGCGTGCTCGCCGCCCTGGCGCTCTCGGCCGGCGAGTACGGCCGGTTCGGCATCCAGGAGTCGGTGCTGCTGCGGGTGGGCCTGATCCTGATGCTCGGCGCCGCCGTGGACGCCCTGGCCCAGCGGTACGGGTCCCGCCGCCGGTCCGCGGCGACCGCCGGCGGCGGCGCGGCTGCGGGCATGGACCGGCAGCAGGTTCACCTCCAGCCGGTACAGGGACACCGCGTCGCCGCCGACGGCCGGCGGCAGGCTGTCGCCCAGCACCCGCAGGTACAGCCCCGGCGCGGTCACGGCGAACCGGGGAGTCGAGGAGAGCCGGTTGCGCTCCCCCCACGCCACCAGCTGCGGGCAGCCGCGGTAGGCCGCCACGAACCTGCGGATGTTCGACCGGACAACCGCCCCGTCGGAGGCGGCCACCGCCTCGGGGCAGGGCGGCATGCCGAACCGCTGCTGGTAGACCCGGCGCACCTGCGGGTCGGGCATGACCTGCACGTGCAGCCGGTACAGGAACGTCTCCTGCGTCTGCGAGGTCCCCGACGCACTCCACCCGGCAAACGTCCGATCCACCACCGGCGCGATCGCCACCAACCACCCCATGCCAAGCACCAACACCACCAC
>DATMJT010000542.1:0-6770 GCA_035553735.1 Pilimelia sp. | reverse complement strand
TGCCGGTCGGGCAGGCCGGCTCGGAGGAGCCGGGGTTCACCGACACGGCGGACCAGGCGGCCTTCACCGTCGCGCACTCGCGGTTGCTGTTCGGGTACAGCTGGATCGCCGACTGCACCGAGTGCAGCCGGGCCTGGGCGTGGTTCCACGTCGAGGTCTTGCGCGACAGCGCACCCATGAAGATCTTCCCGGCGGCCTGGATGCCGATGCCGGTGATCGTGGTGTTGTTGCACGTCGGGCTCGTCGGGTTGCCGTTGGTCGGGTTGGTGCCCTCGGCCAACAGGTAGAACCAGTGGTTCATCGGCCCGGCCGCGGAGTGCACCTCGGTGTTCGGGATCGCGCTGCTGTAGCAGTTCGGGTCCCCCGAGCGCCGCGACGGCTGGTTCATGTACCGGATCGGGCCGGACCCGACCAGGTTCACCAGCTCGCCGACGTCGTAGTCCGGCCGGTCCTTGGGGTTGTTGGCGTAGTGCTCGGTCAGCGCGCCGAAGATGTCACCGGTGGACTCGTTGAGGCCGCCGTTCTCGTTGCCGCTGCCGGCCCCGCCCGGGGTGTTCTGGAAGATCGCGTGGCCGTACTCGTGGGCCACCACGTCCATCGGGGTGACCTGCCGCTGGCCGTCCTGCGACTTGCCGAAGTTGGTGTACGAGCCGTTCCAGAACGCGTTGACCTGGTTCAGGCCCACCCGCGCCGGGAACGCCCGGCCCGAGCCGTTGAAGCCGTTGCGGCCCAGCCAGGCCGACAGCATGTCCCACGCCTGGGCGGCGGCGTACATCACGTCCACGCACGCGGTCTCCAGGTTGGTGCCCTGCCCGTTGCCCCAGGTGTCGGTGGTCTTGGTGAACGCCTGGCCGTCCTGGCCGCCGCACTGCAGCCCCGGCCGGCTGGCGTCGACCATCCGGTAGCCGGAGCCGCCGGTGGAGGTGTTGAAGGTGACCGTGCCGTTGTAGTAGCCGGTGCCGGTCGCGGCCAGGATCTCGTCGTAGGTCGCGTCGGCGATGACCTTGCCGGTCTTGGCGTCCACGAAGACGTGCAGCTTCGACGGCGCGGTGCCGTGGTCGGTGGCCTTGGTGCCCTCGACCACCACCTCGTACGCCAGCGTCCCGGAGCCCTGCGCCACCACCGTGAGCACCGGACGCGTGGCGGAGGAGACCTTCACCAGCTGCCGGCGGGCCGTGGTGACGGCCGCGGCCGGCTTGACGGTCGCGTTCAGGTCCGCCAGCGACAGCTCGCGGTTCTGCGCCACGGAGGTGCTCAGCACCTGCCCGTTGACGTCGGTCACCACGACGGCGTCGCCACCGCGCACCGGCAGGCCCCGATAGGTCCGCTCGTAGGAGACGTACTGCAGGTTGTCCTGGCGCACCACGGAGCGCTGCACCAGGGTGTCGGCGGACGACTTGTGCAGCCGCTGGGGCTGCTCGGCCACGAGCCGGTCGGCCGCCGAGGCGGCCTTGACGGCGACCGGCAGACCGGAGTCCGGCGCGGGCGTCACCGCCGCGTTCGTGATCACGGGCAGCGACAGGGCGACGGTGCCGGCCATGGCAACCGCCGCACCGGCCGCTAACGCGACTTTGCGTCTCAAGATGTGCTCCTTTTGGAACGCCCTGGGGGTCGGGGTCTGACGCCCGGACCGTCGGTCGGCCGGGGCGCGGGGTGGCTCGCCGGGCGGGCGAGCAGGGTGCGGCCCACCGCCGGCCGGTCTACCGCAGATGGGGGGACCGGGCGGTCGATGGGCGGGTCATGGTCGCAGGGGTTCGGCGATCATGGCCGGTACGGTGGCGCGCGCGATGTAACTAGCGTTATCGATCGAGTAGCACTGAAGTAAAGGCGATCCACCGACCGCCGTCAAGGGCTACTCGAAACATTCCTGTCTATTTACGGAGACACGACATCCGCGTCGCGCACCGTGCCCTCGGCGCTACCCTGACGGCATCGCCCGAGGGCCACCGGACCGCATCGAGGACGGCCGATCATAGCCGCCGGCCCCGGCCCGCGACAGGCCCGCGCCGGCCCCGGCGACGGACCGGCTGCCGGCGACGGACCAGCCCTCGGCGATCGACCGGCCGTCGGTGGTCGGCCGGCTGCCGGTGACGGACCAGCCGTCGGTGATGGACCGGCCGCCACCCGGATGCCACGATGGCGGCCATGCGCAGCCATGACCACCCGTTCGTGCCGTACCGCCCCGCCCGGATCCCCCTCGACGAGGGCCTGCGACGGGTCCGCGCGCTGTTCGACCACCTGGACCAGCGGCGCAGCGTCCGCTTCTTCAGCCCCGACCCGGTGCCCGCGGAGTGCATCGAGTGGGCGGTCCGGTGCGCCAACACCGCACCCAGCGGCGCCCACCACCAGCCGTGGAAGTTCGTCGCGGTCAGCGACCCGGGCCTGCGGCACGAGATCCGCATCGCCGCCGAGGAGGAGGAGCGGCAGAACTACGAGGGCGGTCGGATCCCGGACGAGTGGCGGCGTGCGCTGGCGCCGCTGGAGACCAATTCCGACAAGTCCTACCTGGACACCGTGCCCTGGATAGTGGTGTGTTTCGCCGAGAAGCACACCCGGATGCCCGACGGCTCGCTCCGCAAGAACTACTACGTCAACGAGAGCGTGGGCATCGCGTGCGGCCTGTTCATCGAGGCGCTGCACACGATGGGACTGGCCACGTTGACCCACACCCCCAACCCCATGGCCTTCCTCAGCCGCATCCTCGGCCGCCCCGGCAACGAGCGGCCGTACATCCTGTTCCCGGTCGGCTACCCGGCCGCCGACTGCGAGGTCCCCGACCTGACCAGAAAGGACCTCGCCGAGGCATTGGAGTTCGTCGGCCCGCGGTGACCGTCGCCGGGTGGTGTCCCATCAGCCGGCCGGGATGCCCGAAAGAGCCGGCCGAACGCCGGAACAGCCGGTTGACATGCACGAATCGTGACGCAAGGCTCACGCTCGGATGTCCTTCCACTCTCTAGGAGGCACGATGAGACGGGCACTATTGGCAACAGCCAGCGTGCTCACTCTGGTGGGTGCCGCGGCGCTGGCCGGGCCAGCCGGCGCGGCGCCGCCCACCGGCCCGGGGAACCACCCGGACCGGCACGAGGTCTACGTCGGTGACCTGACCCGCGACCAGCTCGACGAACTGCGCGCCCTCGGCGTGGACTCCGAGGGCCTGCCCGCGGCCGCCGACAAGGCCGGCACGGTGGCCGTGGAGGCGGTCCTCACGCAGCGGCAGGCCGCCCGCCTGACCTCCAAGGGCGTACCGCTGACCGTCAAGAAGGTGCGCGGCAAGCCGGCCTCGCAGGCGCTGGCCGAGCAGGCGGCGGCCGGCTGGAAGGCGTTCCGGCCGTACAGCGCGCCCGGCGGCATCCGCGACGAGCTGACCGCGACCGCGGCGCGGCACCCGAAGCTGACCAAGGTGGTGACGATCGGGCGCTCCGTGCAGGGCAAGCCGATCCTCGCCGTCAAGGTCACCCGCGACGCCGCGCGGGTCGCCGACGGCCGGCGCCCGGCGGTCGTCTACGCCGGCACGCAGCACGCCCGCGAGTGGATCACCACCGAGATGACCCGCCGGCTGTACCACCACGTGCTGGACAACTACGGCACGGACCGGGAGATCACCGAGCTGGTGAACACCCGGGAGCTGTGGTTCATCCCGGTGCTCAACCCCGACGGCTACGACCACACGTTCACCCCGAACAACCGGCTGTGGCGCAAGAACCTGCGGGACAACAACGGCGACGGCCAGATCACCTCGGTGGACGGCGTCGACCTGAACCGCAACTTCGCCTACAAGTGGGGCTACGACAACGAGGGCTCCTCGCCCGACCCGTCCAGCGACACCTACCGCGGCCCGAGCCCCAACTCCGAGCCGGAGACCCGGGCCCTGGACGCCTTCGTGCGGCGGCTGCGGCCGGAGTTCCTGATCAACTACCACTCCGCGGCGTCGCTGCTGCTCTACGGCGTCGGCTGGCAGGTCAGCACGCCCACCCCGGACGACGTCATCGCCGAGGCGCTCGCCGGCGACGACGCCAACCCCGCCGTGCCCGGCTACGACCCGGACCTGTCCGCCGAGCTGTACACCACCAACGGCGAGACCAACGGGCACCTGGGCGTGCGGTACGGCACCATCGCCTTCACCCCGGAGATGTCCACCTGCGCCCAGGCGGCCAATGTGGACCCGAACGACCAGTGGAAGCCCGAGGACTGCGTCAGCGTCTTCATCTTCCCGGACGACGAGAAGCTGATCGCCGGTGAGTTCGCCAAGAACGTGCCGTTCGCGCTGTCGCTGGCCAAGTCCGCGCCGGACCCCGCCAACCCCGTCTCGGCGGTGGGCCGCACCACGCCCGACTTCGTGGTCGACGCGTTCGAGGTGTCGTACGGCCGCAGCCAGCAGGTCGCGGTCATCGCCCGGCGGGCGCTGCGCGGCGTGCGGCTGCACTACAGGGTCAACGGCGGCCGGGAGCGCAGCGTCGCCGTGCGCGAGTGGCGCGGCGGCGAGCGGTACGGCGACGAGCACAACGAGTACTACGCCGAGCTGCGCGGCACGGTGACCGGCGCCAAAGCCGGCGACCGCGTCGAGGTCTGGTTCACCGGCACCAAGCCCCGGGCCGGCACGGTGCGCAGCGACCGGTTCACCTACCGCGTGCACGACGACATCGGCGGCGACGTGCTGGTGCTGGCGGTGGAGGACGTCACCGGCCTGACCCCGGCCCAGCAGGGCGGCGTGGCCAAGTACGCCGACGAGCACGCCGCGGCGGTCGCCGCGGCCGGCTACACCAGCGACGTCTACGACTTCGACACGCACGGCCGCAAGGCGCCGCACCACCTGGGCGTGCTGTCGCACTACCGGGCCGTCGTCTGGGAGACCGGCGACGACATCATCCTGCGCTCCCCGGGCCAGGTGCCCGGCACCACGGCCAGGGCGGCGCTGGAGACCGAGCTGGCGGTGCGCGACTACCTCAACGAGGGCGGCAAGCTGCTGGTCGCCGGCAAGTACGCCCTGTTCGCCCAGTCCGCCGACGGCAGTTACAGCTACCACCCCGACGCCCCGCACGAGTGCACCACCGCGGGCGTCTACCCGTGCCTGCCGCTGGGCAACGACTTCCTCCAGTACTACCTGGGCGCCTACACCTACGTCGGCGGCGCGGGCAGCGACCCGGCCGGCGTGCCATACCCGGTCAAGGGCGCGGACGGCGCGTTCGCCGGCTTCGCCGGCACGCTCAACGCACCGGGCTCGGCGAACAACCAGGACCACACCGCGTCGTTCCTGCCCACGTCCAGCTTCCTGCCCGTGGCGCAGTTCCCGCAGTTCGCCAGCTCCGCGCCGGTGGACTGGGGACGGCCCGGCGCGGCGCCGTTCGACCCGTACGACGGCGCCTGGTACGTCTACAGCGAACGCGCCGACCGCTCCTACAAGCGGCTCACCCGGACGGTGGACCTGTCCGGCGCGGCCACCAGCGCCGAGCTGAAGTTCTGGGCCTCCTACGACATCGAGCCGAACTGGGACTACCTGTTCGTCGAGGCGCGCGAGGCCGGCACGGACACCTGGACCACGCTGGCGGACCGCAACGGCCACACCCAGACCGGGACCGGCTCCAGCTGCACCTCCGGCTGGGTCGCCCAGCTGCACCCGCACCTGGCCCACTACCAGGGCGCGGACTGTTCGGCCACCGGCACCACCGGCAGTTGGAACGCCGCCACCGGGGCCTCCGGCGGCTGGCAGGAGTGGTCGCTGGACCTGAGCCCGTACCGGGGCAAGCAGGTGGAGCTGTCCATCTCGTACGCCTCGGACTGGGGCACCCAGGGCCTGGGCGTGTTCGTGGACGACGTCCGGGTGCACGCCGACGGGGCACCGGTCGCCGGCACCTCGTTCGAGGCGGACCTGGGCGGCTGGACGGTCGCCGGCCCGCCGCCCGGCTCGGGCGCCAATACCAACGACTGGACGCGCGGCCAGCGGGCGTTCGAGGAGGGCGCGGTGGTGGTCACCCGGGACACCGTGTACGCCGGGTTCGGTCTGGAGGGCCTGGCGCCGGCGGACCGCAACGACTTCGTCAAGCGGTCCCTGCGGCACCTGTTCGCCCGGCGCTAGCCGGCGACACCCGTCAGCGGCGGCCCCCCTCGCCCGAGGGGGGCCGCCGTCGCGCATAGGGGCGTGACCGCCCGCGCCTCAGCCGAGCTTGGCCAGCAGTGCGGTGACCGTGTTCCAGTTGCGCGCCGTGGCCACCACGTCGCCGAGCGCCCGGCCGACGCCGAGCCTGTCCAGCTTCGAGCGGTGGACTCCGGCCGGGTGCCAGGTGTAGTACTCCCGTTCGCCGAGGATCAGCCGCTCCGGCTCCGCCGACGCCAGGTCGAGGGCGGCGAACCGGGCCGGGTCCGGCGGGGCGGACAGGAAGGTGACCAGGTAGCGGGCCGGGTCGGTGGCCACCGCGCGCAGCGGGTCGGCCGCCACCACCCGGGCCAGGTCCGACCGGTCGCGGACCAGGCAGCGCACCCGCAGGCCCAGCTCGGTGTCCAGCGCGCGCTCCAGCTCGGTGGCCATCGCGTCCGGGTCCCGCCGGGCGCTGGTGAACAGCGCGTTGCCGCTGTTGAGGTGGGTCGACACGGCGCCGTGTCCGAGCCCGGCGAGCACGGCCCGCAGGTCGGCCATCGCCAGCCGGTGGTGCGGACCCACGTTGACCCCGCGCAGCAGTGCCACGTACCCGGTCTCCGCCGCCTCCGTCGCTGTCGCCATCGGCACAGCCTGCCACGGGCGGGTGGTGCCGGGCGGCACGAGACCCCTCCCCCGC
>DATMJT010000541.1:0-2741 GCA_035553735.1 Pilimelia sp. | reverse complement strand
CCGCGGCCCCGCCCACCCGCACCGGCGCCCGGTCCACCACGGTGCGCCCGCCCGGGCCGGCGGAGGGTGACCGACACATCGGCGAACCGGTGTGCGACGGGGGCCTGTGGCTTGTGCACGGTCACCTCCGCCGCGGCGACGCGGGGGTCGGCCAGGCAGGCGTCCGCCAGCCGCCCCGCCAGCGTCTCGATCAGCTGGACCGGCTGGCCGCTCACGATGGCGGCCAACCGGTCGGCCAGCTCGCCGTAGTGCACGGTGTCGGCCACGGCGTCGGTGCGGGCCGCGGCGGCCAGGTCGAGTTCCAGCGAGACGTCCACCACGAACTCCTGCCCGTGCTCGCGCTCGGCCGGGTAGACACCGTGGCGGCCGAACCAGCGCAGCCCCGTGAGCGTGATCCGGTCGCGCTCGCCCGCCTCGCCGGCCCCGCCGGGCCCGGCCGAGGGTCGCGGGGCCGCCGGGCCGCGCCCGGCACCGGCCGGGGCGGCCGGGTGGGGCTCGACGGGGACCGCCGCGGCGCGCCCGGGGGCGCCGGTGGCCCGCCACACGGCCAGGGCGTCCACGGTGGCCCGCACGTGGTGGACCCGCACCCCCCACACGCCGGCGGCGGCGGCGAGCACCGTGGTGGCCAGGGTCGCGGCGTCGCGCTCCTCCGGCGGCCGGGGCGCACCGCCGGCGCCGGCGAGCAGACTGCCCAGGTAGGACTTTCGGCTCGCCCCGAACAGCACCGGGAAGCCGAGGGCCACCAGCTCCGGCAGGCGCCTCGACAGCGCCCAGTTGTGCTCCGGCAGCTTGGCGAACCCGATCCCGGGATCCACCACCAGCCGGTCGGGCCGCACGCCGGCCGCCAGGGCGGCGTCGATCCGGGCGCCCAGCTCGGCACGCACCTCCGCCACCACGTCGCCGTACCGCGCCAGGGACTGCATGTCGCGGGAGTGGCCGCGCCAGTGCATCAGGATCCAGGGGCAGCCGGCGTCCGCCACCACCGCGGCCATGCCGGGGTCGGCGAGCCCGCCGGAGACGTCGTTGACCACCCGGGCGCCGGCCGCCAGCGCCGCCGCGGCGACGGCGGCCCGGGTGGTGTCGACGCTGACCGGCACGCCGGCCGCGGCCAGCTGCCGGACCACCGGCAGCACGCGGGCCAGTTCGGTCTCGGCGTCCACCCGCGCGGCGCCGGGCCGGGTGGACTCCCCGCCCACGTCCACCAGGTGCGCGCCCTCGGCGTGCAGGGCGACCCCGTGCGCCACGGCGGCGTCCAGGTCGGCGTACCGGCCGCCGTCGGAGAACGAGTCGGGTGTGACGTTGAGGACGCCCACCACCACCGGCGGAACGGCCTCCAGCGGATCGGTCACGCCAAGCACCGTACCGAGCCCGATCTGGCACGGCCGAGGGTGGCCGACGGGGTTAGCACATGCGTACGGTGGGATGTCACATCCGTAACGGTGGCATCACCGGTCACGGACTTCGCAGCTTGTTCCAGAGAGGGGGCAGCCGTACCCTTGGCAATTACACGACGTTCCGGGGTTGATACCGGAGAAAGGAGACAAACCCGGGCGAACCACCGAGGAAATATCACCCTACGTGGTGAAAGAGGCGCGGCTGAGGCGGGAGTTGCCCAAGTTCCGCGACCCTCGAAATATCCACCAACTGGGGTGCCACGGCTGCGCCGGTCGGGCACCAGGGAGGTTCACCCATGATCGTCACAGAGCTCGTCCAGGCGGTGTGGTCCGGGCACCCGCTCGCCGCCGTCGACGCGCTCGCGCTCGTCCCCGCGGCCCCGGAGCCGAAGGGGATCAACACCGAGGGCGTTGTCACCTTCTTCGCCAGCAAGATCGCCCCGATCCTGCTCGCCGTCCTCGGGGTCATCTTCATCGGTCGCGCGGGCCGCGGGGAGATCTCCAAGGTCCTGACCAGCTCGGCGATCGCGATCGTCGGGCTCGCGTTCATCGCCGGCGCCGCCACCCTGTTCTTCGTCGGCGAGTATCTCATCGGCTTGATCTTCGAATAGGTCACGGTACGACATGCGGCTGCGCACGGACGATGACATCTACCGGGCACGCCTGGTCTATCTGGGGCCGCCCGGCTACACCCTCCCCATCCACCTGCCGTACGCGCAGTACGGGATGTTCCTGGCCCTCGTGCCGCTGTACATGTTCATCTACTGGTTGTTCAAGTTCGAGATCAACGTGTTTCCGGCGTGGGAGATCGCGCTCGCCATCGTGACCACCTCCTACGTCTTCCGGCACGTCGATCCGGACCGGCCAGCCCGTGCCGTCATCCGCACCGCGCTCACCGACTGGCGGCGCACCCGCGAGCCCGCCACCGAGCAGCGCGACCCACGCCTGATCGCCACCCGGATCCGGGTGCGGGAGGAGCTGGCATGACCCCACGCCGCGCACACGGCCCGGTGCCACGGCCCGGCGCCGGACCGACCGGGCGGGGCACCCGCCGGGGAACCGGGGCGATGGCATGACCCACTCCTCACAGCCGGGCCCCGCGCGCTCGGCGGGCGACCCGCCCGACAACTCCGGTCACGGAAAGCGAGCAAGCAGCTACGGCGAGGCGTCCGACGGGGTCATCGACGGGGAGCTGGTCACCAGCCCGGGCCACGGCGCGGTCGCCGTCTTCCAGGCGCCGACCGGCCCGGTCGGCACCGGCCCGGCACCGGCCCGCGCGATGCCCGCCCGGACGCGCCCCGCCCTGCCCGCGGGCCCACTCGTCGGCGGGGAACGGGCGGGTGGTGC
>DATMJT010000540.1:0-17011 GCA_035553735.1 Pilimelia sp. | reverse complement strand
ATGTAGGACTCGATCACCTCGGCGCCGAACCGGTCCTGCGCCTCCCGCACGGTGGTGAACACGTCGAAGGTGCGCCGCGCCGCGTCCGACAGCGGCGTGTCCACATGCGACAGCGGGCGCCGCCCGGCCAGCTCGGCGGCGAGCAGGGCGGTGCGGGCCGGGCGGTCCAGCGCGGCGTAGTCCACCTCCCCCACCCGGTCGTAGAGCTGGGCGAGTACCGCGTGGTGCGCCTCGGCGTGCTCCCGCACGTCCAGGGTCGCCAGGTGCAGCCCGAACGCGGAGGCCGTGCGGATGGCCGAGGCCAGCCCGCCGGCGGCGGCCAACTGCCCGGAGTTGCGCTCCAGCGAGGCCCGGATCAGCTCCAGGTCGGCCAGCAGCTCCGCCGAGCCGGCGTAGTCGCGTCCCGGTTCGTGGGCGGTGCCGGCGGCGAACCGGCGCCGGGTGTTGGCCAGCTTGGCCTTCACGCAGCGCAGCTTGAGCCGGTACGGCTCCTCGGCGTTGGTGCGGCGGAAGCGCCGGTCGACCTCGGGCAGCGCGTCCAGGTCCTTGGCCAGGCTGGCCGACAGGTCCAGGGTCACCGGGCGCAGCCGGCGGGAGACCGACAGCTCCTGGATGAGCCGGTCCACCGCCGCCTCGGTGGCCTGCAGACCGTGCTCGTGCTGGATGAGCAGCACGTCGCGGGTGACCGCCGGGGTGACGAACGGGTTGCCGTCGCGGTCACCACCGATCCAGCTGCCGAAGGTCAGCGGCCGGTCGGTCGGGGCGGTGGCCACGCCCAGGCCGCGCAGGATCTCGGCGAGGTCGTCCAGCACCTGCGGGGCCGCCTCGGCGTACAGGTCGCGCAGGTAGTAGATCGCGTTGCGCGCCTCGTCGGTCGGCTCCGGCCGGTCCAGCCGCAGCTCGTCGGTCTGCCACAGCAGGTCGAGCAGCTCGGCGAGCCGGCGCTGGGTCTGCGGGGCCGCGCCGACGGGCACCCACGCCCCGGCCCGCGGCCCGCCGTCGGTGGTCGTGGCGGTTGCCGGCGCGGCGGCCGGGTCCGGCGCCCCCGCCGGGGGCCCGTACAGCACCGCGGCGGTGGCCTCGGCGTCCAGCTCGTCGGCGACCGCCCGCAGCTTGGACAGGATCGACCGGCGGGCGGCCTCGGTCGGGTGGGCGGTGAACACCGGGCGGATGGCCAGCCGGCGGGCCGCGGCGGCGACCTCCTCGGCGGGCACCCCGCGCTCGGCGATCCGGGCGGCCGCCTGGTCCAGCCAGCCGCCCTGGGCGGCGCGCCGGCGGCGCAGCTCCCGCGCCCGGTGCACCTGCTCGGTGATGTTCGCCAGGTGGAAGTAGGTGGAGAAGGCCCGGGCCAGCTTGGTGCCCGTGGTCACGTCCATCGCCGCCAGTCGCGCGGCCGCCGACTCGGCGTCGGTGCGGACCAGCGCGCGCACCTCCTCGACGAGGTCGAGCAGGGCCTGCCCCTCCTGGCGGGCGAGCGTCTCACCGAGGAGGGTGCCGAGCCGCCGGATGTCGGCGCGCAGGGCGCCGTCGGTGTCGGGCCGGCCGCCGGGGTCGCCCCCGGGCGGGTCGTCCTCCCGTGCGGCGGCGGGGTTCTCACGCTGCCCAACGGGCAGAAGGTCGGTCGGGTCGGTCACCGTGCGCTCCTCGGTGCGATGCGAAGGACAGCGCTGTCCGGCCGAAGCGATCTTATCGGTCCGCACCGGGCGCGGGGTGGGCCGTGGCCATTGTCACCCACCGGGCGGCGTCGGCGTGGCGCGGATCGCCGCCGGACCCGGGTCGGGTCGGGGCTTGCCGACATCGTGTGCGGCGCCTCGAGCCCGGTCGTGGTCGCCGGTCGGCGCGGGTGCCCTGCGGCGCGGGGTCGCTGTTCGCCGCCCCGGGCGGCCTCGTCACCTCAGGCGCATCAGGCGCAGGCCCTTGCCGCGGACGGCGTCGATGATCTTCTGCAGGCCCGGTGCCGTGTGCTTGCCGTGGCCGTGCATCAGGATGTTGCCGCCGGCGCGGATGGGCGCCGACCGGTAGTCGCCGTGGACGATCCGCTCGACCATCTGGTCGACGGTGGGCCCGTCCCAGTCGTAGGTGTCGGTGGTCCAGCGGCACAGGCGGTAACTCCGCTGGGCCGCGTACCGCTCGATGCGGGTGCTGAAGGCGCCCGCACCGAACGGCGGCCGCAGCAGCTTGGGGTTGCCGGTCGCGGCGACACCGCCGTCGATCTGGCTGAACACGCTCGGCTTCCCGTCCGCACTGAGCGCCCGGTGGGTGGAGGTGTGGTTGCCGAGGATGTGCCCCTCAGACCTGATCTTGTTGAGCAGGGCGGGATTGCTCCGGGCCCAGTCGCCGCGGAAGAAGAAGAGCGCCTTGACGTTGTTGCGGCGCAGCGTCGTGAGGATGGAGTTCACCTGGGCGGCGCTGCCGCCGTCGTCGAAGGTGAGCCACACGTCGGACGTGGTGTTGTGGCAGCGGGTGATCTGTTCGACCGTCGCCAGCGACATGGGCTCGGGCGACGCCTTGCCCTCGGCCCGGACCGGTCGCGACCCGAGGCCGGACACGGTGCGGCTCGTGCCGTTGCGGGTCACCGTGGCGCTGCCCCGCACGTGGTAGCTGCCGGGCTGGTTCGGCAGGCGCAGGTAGCAGGTGCGGCTGACGGTCTGTCGCACCGGATTGCGCCACGACGCGCCCACGCAGCTCACCGTGCTGCCCCCGGTGCCGCTGGCGGTGATCGTGGCCGTGTGGTCCCGGGGCACCTGGTGGACGGTCACGATCGCGGGCACGACGGCGCCGGGGCTGTCGTACTGCACCGTGCTCACGCTCACCCGCATGGTCTCGGCCGCGGCCGCGCGCCGGCTCTCCACCCCGGCGGTCCCGATACCGGTCACCGTCAGCGTGCCGGCGGCGAGGACTGCGACGGCACAGGCCGCGCCCTGACGAGTTCGCACGTGAGCCTCCCTCTGGGTCGATCGGGAGCGTAGCGGTCGCCCGGCGGTCGCGTGCGCGGCCGGTCCCGCGCGCCGCGGCGGACCGGCACGGTGCGGGCCCTCAGCCGAGCCAGAGCCGCCGAGTGCCCTCGGCCGTGCCGTCCGGGCCGGTGGCCACGACCCGGTAGGTGTACCAGCCCACCGGATGGTACGGCGCCGAGCGCACGATCGAGGGCGCCGCACACGAGGTGGCGTGGTGACAGGTCGTCGTGGCCGGCACGGTCGCGCCGCCGTTGGGGTACACGAGCTGGCTGGACACCTGGATGGTGCCCTGGGGCCAGCCCGACGTGCCGCCCGCGAGGATGACCGAGGGCCGCCCCGTCACGTCGGTGAAGTGGTACGCCGTCGTGGAGACAGTGCCGACCGCCTGCGCCGGTCCGGCGGTGCCGACCAGTCCGAGGGCGGCCACCGCCAGCACGGCCGCCAGCCTGACAAGCGCCTTTCGCACGCGACTCTCCGTTCCGTGGCTGTGTCGTTACGCCGGCCACGATGCCGACGCGGGCGCCGGGTGGGCAACGGCGTGGAGCGCTGCTCGAAGCGATGGGGGAGTCAGCGCCTTTCACCCCACTGGCGGGCATTACGCGACAACGCCACGAAACACCCCGGTGCACGGTGCATTTCTCCGACCGCTAGATGGGGGATTGCCGTGATTGGTACGAGGCGTCGACCGCTCCTGGTCCCGGCACCCCGGACCGGCCAGATTGTCGGGGTCCCGACAGGCGCGATCCTCGTCCTCGGTCGTCGCGCCGACGGCTGGAGGGGCCGCGGTCCGACCCCGCCGCCCCGGTCGCATCGCCCGGTGCGGTGTCCGGACCGCCGGATAGGCTGCGGGAACAACCCCCGTCCGCACCGGGCGTGGGGCGCGTCCGCATGACCGCGTGTGAGTCCCACGGGGGATGCCATGAAGCTCGCCGGCCTGCTGCCCGCCGTCCTGGGCGACGCCGCGCTGCGGCGTACCCGCGACCTGGCCCGCGACGGGGACGGGCCCGCGCACGCCGACGGCCTGGACCTGACCGGCCCGGCCGCGCTGCGCCCGTTCGTGGCGGCCCTGCTGGCCGCCGACCCCGCGCGCGGCGGCGCCGGCCGACCGGTGCTCGCGGTCACCGCGACCAGCCGGGAGGCCGAGGACCTGGTCGCCGCGCTGGGCGCGCTGCTGCCCCCGGACCAGGTGGCGGTGTACCCGTCCTGGGAGACGCTGCCGCACGAGCGGCTCTCGCCGCGGTCCGACACCGTCGGGCGGCGGCTGGGGGTGCTGCGCCGGCTGGCCCACCCGGATGCGCGGGGGCCGCTGCGGGTGGTGGTGGCCCCGGTCCGGTCGCTGCTCCAGCCGCAGCTGGTGGGTCTGGGCGACCTGGAGCCGGTGGAGCTGGTGGTCAAGGGCGAGGCCGACCTGGAGACCGTGGTGCGCCGGCTGGCCGACCTGGCGTACGCCCGGGTGGACCTGGTCACCAAGCGCGGCGAGTTCGCTGTGCGCGGCGGCATCCTGGACGTCTTCCCACCCACCGACGAGCACCCCAGCCGGGTCGAGTTCTGGGGCGACGAGGTGGAGGAGATCCGCACCTTCGCCGTGGCCGACCAGCGGACCATCGAGGCCGTCGACGCCCTGGTCGCGCCGCCGTGCCGGGAGCTGCTGCTCACGCCGGACGTGCGGCAGCGGGCCGCGGCGCTGGCCGCGGCCCGTCCGGAGCTGGCCGAGATCCTGGACAGGCTGGCCGAGGGCATCCCGGTGGAGGGGATGGAGTCCCTGGCCCCGGTGCTGATCGGCCCGGACCGTCTGGAGCTGCTGGTCGACACCATGCCGGCCGGCACCCACGTGCTGCTGTGCGACCCCGAGCGCATCCGCGGCCGGGCGCACGACCTGGTGCGCACCTCGGCGGAGTTCCTGGAGGCCAGCTGGGCGGCGGCCGCGGCCGGCGGCCAGGCGCCCGTCGACCTGGGGGCGGCGGCGTTCCGCAGCCTGGCCGAGGTGCGCGCGCACGCCGCCGGGCTGGGCCAGCCCTGGTGGACGATCTCCCCGTTCGGGCTGGCGTCGGCGGCCGAGGGCCGGCAGGCGCGGGCCGGCGGCGAGGGGGCGGCCGGGGCGGCGCGCGCGTCGGCGGGCGACGAGCCGTGGCGGGACGCGGCGGAGGAGGTCGCGGTCCGCCCGGACGAGGGGGTGGCGCTGGCCTCGCCGGCCCAGCCGGTGCCGCTCTACCACGGTGAGACGGCCCGGGTGGTCGACGACCTGAAGGGCTGGACCAGCGCCGGCTGGTCGGTGGTGCTGGTCTTCGAGGGGCACGGTCCGGCGCAGCGCGCGGTGGAGGTGCTGCGCGACGCGGGCCTGGGCGCGGCGCTGGTCGAGACGGTGGAGGCGGCGCCGCCACCGGGGGAGATCCTGGTCGCCTGCGGCGCGCTGCACCACGGCTTCCTGGACGAGGCCAGCCGGCTGGCCGTGGTGACCGGCAACGACATCACCGGCGGCCGGGGCGCCTCCACCAAGGACATGCGCAGGCTGCCCAGCCGGCGACGCAACACCATCGACCCGCTGGAGCTGCGCGCCGGCGACCACGTGGTGCACGAGCAGCACGGCATCGGCCGCTACGTGGAGCTGGTGCAGCGAAAGGTCAACGGCGCCGACCGGGAGTACCTGGTCATCGCGTACGCGCCGAGCAAGCGCGGCCAGCCCGAGGACCGGCTGTTCGTGCCCACCGACCAGCTCGACCAGCTGTCCCGCTACGTCGGCGGCGAGGCGCCGACGCTGCACAAGATGGGCGGCTCCGACTGGCAGAAGGCCAAGGCCCGGGCCCGCAAGGCGGTGCGCGAGATCGCCGCCCAGCTGGTGCAGCTCTACGCGGCCCGCCGGGCGAGCAGGGGGCACGCGTTCGCCCCGGACACCCCGTGGCAGCGGGAGCTGGAGGACGCCTTCCCGTACACCGAGACCCCCGACCAGCTGGCCGCCATCGACGAGGTCAAGGGGGACATGGAGCAGCCGACGCCGATGGACCGGCTGATCTGCGGGGACGTCGGCTACGGCAAGACCGAGATCGCGGTGCGGGCGGCGTTCAAGGCGGTGCAGGACGGCAAGCAGGTGGCGGTGCTGGTGCCCACCACGCTGCTGGCCCAGCAGCACTACAACACCTTCACCGAGCGGATGGGCCAGTTCCCGGTGCAGATCCGGCAGCTGTCGCGGTTCCAGACCCCGAAGGAGGCCGAGCAGACCCTGGCCATGGCCGCGGACGGCACCGCCGACATCGTCATCGGCACCCACCGGCTGCTCCAGGCGGCCACCAGGTTCAAGCAGCTGGGCATGGTGATCGTGGACGAGGAGCAGCGCTTCGGCGTCGAGCACAAGGAGCACCTCAAGCAGCTGCGCACCTCCGTCGACGTGCTGACCATGTCGGCCACGCCGATCCCGCGCACCCTGGAGATGGCGATCACCGGCATCCGGGAGATGTCGACGATCGCCACGCCGCCGGAGGAGCGGCACCCGGTGTTGACCTACGTGGGGGCGTACGACGACCGGCAGGTCGCCGCCGCGATCCACCGCGAGCTGCTGCGCGACGGCCAGGTGTTCTACCTGCACAACCGGGTGGAGTCGATCGAGCGGGCCGCGCGGCGGCTGCGCGACCTGGTGCCGGAGGCCCGGGTCGCGGTGGCGCACGGGCAGCTGGGCGAGGACGCTCTGGAGCGGGTCATGGTCGGCTTCTGGGAGAAGGAGTACGACGTGCTGGTCTGCACCACGATCGTGGAGTCCGGCATCGACATCCCCAACGCCAACACCCTCATCGTGGATCGGGCCGACCTGCTGGGCCTGGCCCAGCTGCACCAGATCCGGGGCCGGGTGGGCCGGGGCCGGGAGCGGGCGTACGCGTACTTCCTCTACCCGCCGGAGCGCCCGCTGACCGAGCAGGCGCACGAGCGGCTGGCCACCATCGCCCAGCACACCGAGCTGGGCGCCGGCATGTACGTGGCGATGAAGGACCTGGAGATCCGCGGCGCCGGCAACCTGCTCGGCGGCGAGCAGTCCGGGCACATCGAGGGGGTCGGCTTCGACCTCTACGTGCGGATGGTCGGCGAGGCGGTGCAGGCGTTCAAGGGCGAGCGGCCCGAGGAGGAGCCGGAGGTCAAGGTCGACCTGCCGGTGGACGCCCACCTGCCGCACGACTACATCGGGGTGGAGCGGCTGCGCCTGGAGATGTACCGCAAGCTCGCCACGGCCCGCGACGACGCGGCCCTGGCCGAGGTGGTGGCCGAGCTGACCGACCGGTACGGTGAGCCGCCGGCCCCGGTGGCGAACCTGGTCGCGGTGGCCCGCTTCCGGCTGACCGCCCGGGCGTACGGGCTGACCGAGGTGTCCCTGCAGGGCCGGCACGTGCGCTTCTCCCCGCTGAGCCTGCCCGACTCCAGGCAGCTGCGCCTCAAGCGCTACCACCCCGACGCGGTGTACAAGGCGGCCACCGACCAGGTCAGCGTGCCCCGGCCCAGCACCCGCCGGGTGGGCGGCGAGCCGCTGCGCGACCGGGCGCTGCTGGACTGGTGCGCCCAGCTGCTGACCGACGTGCTCGGCCCGCCGGCCGGTGCCGCCCCGGCGGCTGAAAACGCGGCGGCCGGGAACGTGGCCGGCGCGGCCCCCCGGCCGGGCCGCCCGGCCGGGGCGTGAGAGAGTGGCGCCCATGGAGCGTGTGCGTCGGCTGGCGGTCGTGGTCCTCGTGGCGGCGCTCGGGGCGGGCGGGCTCTCGGCCTGCCGGTCGCACCCGGACGTGGCCGCGTACGTGGGTGGCGAGAAGATCACCACGGCGCAGGTGGAGGAGGTCTACGCGGACGCCCGGACCAAGCTGAACGAGGCGGCCGCGCAGTTCCGCCGCGAGCAGCAGGGCGGGGCGACGCCCACGGCCAGCCCCACCGAGCCGCAGCTGCCGATCAACCGCCGGGACATCGTGGCCACCCTGGTTGGCCGGGAGGTGCTGCGCCGGCTCGCGCAGGAGCGCAACGTCAAGCCCGCGCCGCCCTCGGCCGAGGACGTGGCGCAGCTGTTCAGCCTGCCGCCGGACACCCGCTTCGTGCGCGACCACGTCGAGTTCCGCGGCTACCTCGACGCGCTGAGCAAGACGGCCGGCGACACCCCGCCCACCGACGCCGACCTGGCGGAGATCCTGCGCCGCATCCAGCGGGCCGGCGGGCTGCCCGCCGACATGAAGCTGGCGGACTTCCGGGCCAACCTCAGCGACGCCGACAACGCCGTGCTGGCCCGCAACATCGCGCTGCGCAACCTGCTGCGCGAGCGGGTCGCCGAGGTCGACACGCGGATCAACCCCCGGTACGGCCGGGCGGAGGTGCCGCTGGTGACCTACCGCAGCGGCGAGGGCGAGCCCGTGCCGCTGATCGTCGTGGCCTTCGACGGCACCCCGGGCGGCCCGGCGGTGGTGGAGGCCGGCTAGCGGATCCGGGCCGACCGCCGCCGCGCGCCATGACCGCCCGCGTCGTCCTGCTGGTGACCTCGCCGCGACTGCCGGTCGGGCTGCTCACCGCGCCCGCCTGGGACCTCGTGCGGGCCCATCCGGTGCTGGTCGCCGCCGACGGGCCGTGGCCCGCCGCGCTGCGCGCGGCGGGCGCGTCGGTGACGGTCACCCCGGCGCGCGCCGAGACCCTGCTGGAGGCGGCGGCCGGCGGCGGCACGGTCGTCTGGTGGGCAGGTCCGACCGGCGACGAGGACCTGGCCCGGCAGGTCGGGGTACGGCTGGCCCGCGCCCCCGGCACCGCGGAGCTGGAGCTGGTCTACGGCTCGTGGGACCCGCCCGGCGCCCGGCTGCTGGACGCGGTGGCGGTCCTGGACCGGCTGGTGGGGCCCGGCGGCGACCCGTGGAAGCGGCAGCAGACCCACCGCTCGCTGGCCCGGTTCCTGCTGGAGGAGTGCTACGAGGCGCTGGACGCCATCCTGGCCGGGGATCTCGGCGCGCTGCGCGAGGAGCTGGGTGACCTGCTGCTGCAGGTCGTACTGCACGCCCGACTGGCCGAGGAGCTGCCCGAGGAGCGGCGCTGGTCGGTGGACGACGTGGCCGGCGACCTGGTGGCCAAGATGGTCCGCCGCAACCCGCACGTGTTCGGCGACGCGGCGGTGACCGGCGTCGAGGACATCATCGACAACTGGGAGCGGATCAAGCGCGCGGAGAAGCCCCGCGCGTCCGTGCTGGACGGCGTGCCGCGGGCGCAGCCGGCCCTGGCGCTGGCCGCCAAGGTGCTCCAGCGCGCCGCCCGCGCGGGCGTCGAGGTGCCGCTGCCGGCCGCCGCCGGACCGGCGCCGGAGTACCCCGACGAGGAGACGCTGGGCGCGGCGCTGCTGGCCGTGGTGGCCGGCGCCGTCGCGCGCGACCAGGACGCCGAGGGTGCGCTGCGCGCCGCCGCGCTGCGCCACGCCGACGCCGTTCGGGCCGCTGAGACCGCCCGGTGAGCCCCGCGTGGGGCGCTCTCCCCGACGTGGCCCTCTCCCGGCATGAGCCCGCTTCTGCGCGAGCCCGCTTCTGCGTGAGCCCGCTTCTGCGTGAGGCCGCTTCTGCGTGAGTCCGCTTCTGCGTGGGCGTCCTCGGGCGGGCCGCCGCGGGGGGCCGGCGCCGCGGCCCTGGACGCCGCGGGGCGGCAGCGCCGCGGTCCCGGACGCCGCGTGCGGACGGCGCCCGGGACCTTCTCGTCATCCGCACCACGCACGTGCGGCATTCGGACGTGCAGCCCCGCATGCCCGCCGGGGGCGGCCCTAAACATCAGCGAGACCGGCCGGCGCCGCGCGGCGCCGCGTGGCGAGCAGGCCCAGCGTCAGGCCGCCCGCCACGGTGAGCACCCCGGCCGCCTGCCCGGGGTCCGGCCACCGGCCGTCCTGCACCGCCGCGGTGGCGAGGGTCGTCACCGGCAGTAGGCCGACGAACAGTCCGGCCCGCTCCACCCCCAGCCGCCGGAGCCCGCCGAAGTAGGCCAGGAACGCCGCGACGGTCAGCCCGAGCGCGAGGTAGCCCAGGGTCGCCGCCTCGACGGCCCGGGGCAGCCGCCAGTGGGCGACCTCGCCGGCCGCCACGGCGAGCCCGGCCAGCAGCGGCACGGCCAGCGCGCAGCTCCAGGCGGCCACCCGGACCGGGCCGAGCCTGGGCAGCACCACGGCGGCCAGCAGCGAGAACCCGATCTCCCCGGCCAGGGCCCCGAGCGCGGCCAGCACCCCGGTCCGGTCGGCGTTGCCCGAGCCGTGCACGAGCGCGGTCCCGGCGGCGACCACACCGGCGGCCACCACCAGCGCCGCCGCCGGGCGTCGCCGGCGCAGCGCGGGGCCCAGCAGCGCCAGGCCCAGCGGCGCCGCACCCACCACGGTGCCCACCACGGCGGGGTCGGCGTGCCGCAGGGCCACCAGCAGGCACGCGTTGAACGCCACCAGACCCACGGCGGCGAGCGCGGTGAGCACCAGCAGCTCGCCGCCGGTGGGGCGGCGACCGGGCCGGCCCCCGTTGTGCGGCCCGGCCCGGCCCCCGTCGCCGGCGGCTCCGGCCCGGCCCCGGACGGCGGCCCCGGACCGGGTGGCGCCGCGGCGGTGCGGCCAACCGCCGAGGGCGGCACCGGTGCGCGTGCGGGACCGGCCGGTCACCGCCAGCACCCCGGCCAGGACGGCCGCGGCCAGCGCGTACCGCAGGGCCTGGCCGGTCAGCGCCGGGTAGTCCAGGATCAGCCGGGTCAGCGACACGGAGCTGCCCAGCACGGCCATGCCGGCCACACAGAGCCCCGCGCCGACCGGGTCAAGGGTCTTCACACCGGGCACGCTAGGGCGCAGAGTGGTCCTGTCGACAGAGCCACCTGCGCATGCGATTGGAGGACCACTTGCCGGGTTGGGAGGCGCTGGTACCGCTCGAGCGGGCGCCCGGCCACGGTGGGCTGGGCGAGCAGCTGGCCGCCGCGCTGCGCGCGGCCGTCGGCGACGGGCGACTGGCGCCGGGCACGCGGCTGCCGTCCAGCCGGATCCTGGCGGCCGACCTCGGCGTGTCGCGCGGCGTGGTGGTCGGCGCCTACGAGCAGCTGGCTGCGGAGGGGCGCCTGGTCACCCGGCGCGGCTCCGGCACCACGGTGGCCCCGTTCCCGCTGCCCGCCGACGCGCCCCGCCCGCCAGGGCCCGGCCCGGCGGGCGGCCGCCGCCCGGCCGTGCTGCGGCCCGGCGTGCCGGACCTGGGCGCCTTTCCGCGCGCGGCGTGGCGTCGCTGCCACGAGCGGGCCCTGCGCACGGCGGCCGACGCCGACCTCGACTACGGCGACCCGGTGGGCGTCCCCCGGCTGCGCGCGGAGCTGGCCGGCTACCTGGGCCGCGTCCGGGCCGCCCGGACCACGCCCGACCGGATCGTGGTGACCACGGGCGCGGCGCAGGGATTCGTGCTGCTCGCCGGCGTGCTGCGGCGGGCGGGGCTGGACCGGGTCGGGTTCGAGGAGCCGGGCAGCGACAAGGTGCGCGAGCACCTCGCCGACCACGGCCTGCGGCCGGTGCCGGTCCCGGTCGACGCCGCCGGCCTGGACGTGGCCGCGCTGGACCGCACCGGCGTACGGGCGGTGGTGGTGACCCCGGCCCACCAGTACCCGACCGGCGTGGTCCTGGCCGCGCCCCGCCGCGCCGCCCTGGTCGCCTGGGCGCGGGCCCGCGACGGGGTGATCATGGAGGACGACTACGACGCCGAGTTCCGCTACGACCGTGAGCCGGTCGGCTGCGTGCAGGGAGTGGCGCCGGACTGCGTGGCGCTGGTCGGCTCCACCAGCAAGGCGCTCGCGCCGGCGCTGCGGCTGGGCTGGCTTGCCGTACCGGACGGGATGTGGCCCGCGGTGGCCCGGGCCAAGGCCGCGGCCGACCTGGGCGGACCGGTGCTGCCCCAGCTGGCCTTCGCCGAGCTGCTGGCCGGCGGCGGCTACGACCGCCACCTGCGCCAGGTGCGGCGCCGCTACCGGCGGCGGCGGGACGCGCTGGTCACCGCGCTGGCCCGGCACCTGCCGACCGCCCGGGTCTTCGGGGTGGCCGCCGGGCTGCACCTGGTGGTCGAGCTGCCCACCGGCACCGATGACGCGGCGCTGGCCGCGGCGGCCCGCGCGGCCGGGCTGGCGCCCGTACCGCTGTCGGCGCTGCGCGAGGCGGGGGCCGGGCCCCCGGGCCTGGTCCTCGGCTACGCGGCGCACGCCCCCGACGAGCTGACCGCGGCGGTGCGCACGCTCGCCGCCCTGCTCGGGGCGGGGCACGCCCACGGCGGGTAGGTTGCCCGCATGCCGCCTTTCACCCTGCTCGCCGAGCGGATCGTGGACGCCGTCCTGGCGCAGAGCCCCGGGGTGGCCGCCGCCGCGGGCGACCACCGCCACGACGACCGGCTGCCGGACCTGTCGGCGCACGGGGTGGCCGCCGAGGTCGCCATGCTGCGCGACGCCGGGGACGCCCTCGCACAGGTGGACGCCGACGTCCTCGACCCGCAGGAGCGGGTCGACCACGCGCTGCTCGGCGCGCTGGTGGACCGCCTCCTCTTCGAGCGCACCGAGATCCGCGAGCACGAGTGGAACCCGCTGCGCCACAACCCGGGGCCGCTGCTGCACGCGCTGCTCGCCCGGCCCTTCGCCCCGGCCGACGTGCGGCTCACCGCGCTGGCCGGGCGGCTGGCCGCGGTGCCGGATGCGCTCGCCACCGCCCGCGCGGTGCTCGTGGACTGCCCACGGATCCACCTGGAGACCGCGGTCGGCCAGTTCACGGGGGCCGCCGCGCTGGTCCGGGGCCAGCTGCCGGTGTTGCTGGGGGAGGCGCCGGCACTGGCGGGGCGGGTCGAGCCCGCCGCGGCCGCGGCCGTCGCCGCGCTGGACGACTTCGTCGGCTGGCTGCACGGCCGCCTGGCGTCCGGCGACTGCGCGCGCGACCCGCGCCTGGGCCGGCGCCGTTGGGAGGCCCGGCTCTGGCACACCCTGGACACCCCGCTGGGCGCGGCCCGGCTGGGCCGCCTGGCCCACGAGCGGCTGGCGGAGGTCGGCGCGCAGCTGCGCGAGGCGGCCGCCGAGCTGACCGGCGGCCCGGCCGCCGACGAGACCGTCCGGCGCGCCCTGGACCGGCTCGCCGACCAGCACCCCGACGCCCACACCATCGTGGACCTGGCCCGGGCGGCCACCGCCGAGGCGACCGAATTCGTCCGGGAGCACGACCTGGTGAGCCTCGTCGACGACCCGTGTGTGATCGAGGAGATGCCGCAGTTCGCGCGGGGCGTCGCCGGGGCGTACTGCGACGCCCCGGGGCCGCTGGAGACCGCGGACGTGCCGACGTTCTACTGCATCGCACCGGCCCCGGCGGACTGGCCCGCGTGGCGGGTGGAGTCGTTCTACCGCGAGTACAACGACCACATGGTCCGGAACCTGACCGTGCACGAGGCGGTGCCGGGCCACTACCTCCAGCTCGCGCACGCCCGCCGGTTCCGCGGCGGCACCCGGGTGCGGGCGGTGACGGTGTCCGGTTCCTTCGTCGAGGGTTGGGCGGTCTACGCGGAGGAGGCCATGGTCGGGCTGGGCTTCGGCGGCCTGCCGGTGCGGATCCAGCAGCTGAAGATGCAACTTCGCATGATCATCAACGCCCTGCTGGACCAGGCCGTGCACTGCGACGGGATGGCGGAGGCGGACGCCATGGCGCTGATGACCGGCCCCGGCTTCCAGGAGGAGGGCGAGGCGGCCGGCAAGTGGCGGCGGGCGCTGCTGACCTCCACCCAGCTCTCCACGTACTTCACCGGGTACCTGGAGGTGGCCGCCATCGCCGCGGCCCGGCCGCCGGGAGCCACCGCGCGGGCCTGGCACGATGCCATGCTGGCCCACGGGTCGCCGGCGCCGCGCCACCTCGCCGCACTGCTCGGCGTGCCGCACCCGGCCGGGGCCCCCTGGCTGGGCTGAGGGCGTCGCACGCGCGCCTGAATCGGCGCGGCCGGCTCAGCGCGGCCGGGCGGTGGCCCGCGCCGGCCGGCGGTCGACCAGACGGGCACCGGGCGGCGGGCGGAAGGCGCCGGGCTCGGCGTCGTCGTGGTAGCGGGTGAGCGTGAACTCCACGGCCGCCCCGTTCACCGTGCCCGCGAAGGAGCCGAGCACTCCGCGGGTGGTCACGCACACGTCGAAGCTCGGCGACGGGGCGTTCCTGACCTGACTGATCTCCAGGCAGGTGGCGTGGAGGCCGGCGACCGTCGTGTCGTACTGCTGGTCGATGACGGTGTCGGCGTCCAGGGCGGCGGCGGAGAGCAGGCCCGCCACCACGGCCGGCGGCACCAACCCGTGCCGGCCCGGGGTGGCGAACAGGGCGGCGGCCGGGGTGGCGCCGGGCGCGGGCGGCGGCGTGAGGACGCACGAGGTCCCGTCGGCGTCGTGCCGGCACTCGGTGGTGGCCTCCGGGGTCAGCGTGAGCCGGCCGCCGGGGTAGGCGTACGCGGCCCGCGGCGGATCCTGCCGTTGGTTGATGGCGGCGGCGTGGCTGCCGGGCAGGCGGTACTCCGCCGAATAGGTCAACTCGCTGGCGCTCTGCAGCCGAGCGGCGAGATCGTTGACCAGGTCGGTGCGCCCGATTCCCTGCCGGGCCTGCGCCAGGGAGCCGCACCCGGCGGCGGCGAGCAGGCTGGCGACCAGGAACCCGGCCGCGGTGGCATGGCGAATCCGGGCGGCAGGCATGGGGACAGCCTGGCGGATCGGTGCGACCCCACGCAAACCGATTCACCGCAGGTCACCCCAGGGCCACCTGGTGTGATGGAGCCGTCGGGCAGCTGGGGCTCACTCGTTGCGGGCCCGGGACCTGGCCAGCATCTGCTGCCGCAGGACGTGGCGCCGGATGGTGGTGGCGTCGTGCTCCGAGGCGGCGAACAGCACGACCACGTCGCGGCACTGCGGCGCCGGCGCGTCGATGATCCGCAGCACGGTGCCCTCCACCTCCACGGACTCATCGTCGAGGACCAGGCGGACGGCGACCGGTTCCTGCACCGCCGGGTCGATCTCGCGGAACCGCAGGCGGACGCCGCGTTCGCTGAGGTTCACCACGGTCCCGGCGATCGGCTCCGCCGGCCGGTCGTCGGCCAGGTGGCGCAGCTGCGCCGGCTCGCCTCCACCGCCCCGGACGTAGTGGCGGCTCTGCTCGGTGGTCACCGGGCCCATGGTCTCGACGACCCAGGTGGTCACCACGTCGTTGCGGGTGCCGACGACCTTTCCGGAGACCCGGTGCCGGCCCCGGGTGCCGGCCCAGCGCAGCGTCACCTCGGTACCGGCGGCGGGTACGTCACCCACCAGCAGGTGCAGCGGGGCGGCCAGCGTGAGCCGAGGGCCGTCCTCGTCCTCCACCCGCGACGGGTAGCTCTCGCCGCCCATGATCTCGATCTCCACCGCCTGGTGGAGAGTGGGCAGCGCGGCCGTCATGCCCGGTTCCCTCCTCCTGCCGCCGAGGTGACGATCCGCCGTCCCATCGGTCGGTTACGCCTAAGTCTGCACCAGTCTGCCCATGTGGTGCCCGGCAGTCCGGGCGCCCCCGGCGCGTCGGGCCCCGCGGCTCGCTAGGCTCAACGTCGCGGCGGGCCGCGAGCCGCGACCTGTGGTGGGCCGCGACGAGGCGGCGGCCGACGGTCGAGCGGTCGTCGCCCGCAAGACCCGAGCATGAGGAGCGGACGCGTTATGGCCACCATTGAGCACATCGTCGCCCGGGAGATCCTGGACTCGCGGGGAAACCCGACCGTCGAGGTCGAGGTCGCCCTGGATGACGCCACCGTCGCCCGGGCGGCGGTGCCGTCGGGCGCCTCCACCGGCGCGTTCGAGGCGGTGGAGCTGCGCGACGGCGACTCCGGCCGGTACCAGGGCAAGGGCGTCGAGCGCGCGGTCGCCAACATCGAGGACCGCATCGTCGACGAGCTCATCGGCTACGAGGCCAGCGAACAGCGCCTCGTCGACCAGAAGCTGCTGGACCTGGACGGCAGCCCGGACAAGTCGAGCCTCGGGGCCAACGCGATCCTCGGCGTGTCCCTGGCGGTGGCCAAGGCGGCGGCCGGCAGCTCCGGGCTGAGCCTCTTCCGCTACCTGGGCGGACCGAACGCCCACCTGCTGCCCGTGCCCATGATGAACATCCTCAACGGCGGCGCGCACGCCGACTCCAACGTCGACGTCCAGGAGTTCATGATCGCTCCGATCGGCGCGCCGACCTTCCGCGACGCCCTGCGCTCCGGTGTGGAGGTCTACCACCGGCTCAAGGCGGTACTGAAGAAGAAGAGCCTGAGCACCGGGCTCGGCGACGAGGGCGGCTTCGCGCCGAACCTGCCGACCAACGCCGCGGCGCTGGACCTGATCGCGGAGGCGGTCGAGGCCGCCGGCTACCGGCTCGGCACGGACGTGGTGCTGGCCCTGGACGTGGCGGCCACCGAGTTCTACCGCGACGGGGCGTACGTCTTCGAGGGGTCGCCCAAGTCCGCGGACGAGATGACCAACTACTACGCCAAGCTGGTCGAGACCTACCCGATCGTGTCGATCGAGGACCCCCTGGCCGAGGACGACTGGGCCGGCTGGGCGGCGCTGACCGCGAGCCTCGGCGACCGGCTCCAGATCGTCGGCGACGACCTGTTCGTCACCAACCCGCAGCGCATCGCCCGCGGCATCGCCGAGCGGGCCGCCAACGCGGTGCTGGTCAAGGTGAACCAGATCGGTTCGCTGACCGAGACCTTCGACGCGGTGGAGCTGGCCCACCGGGCCGGCTTCGCCACGATGATGAGCCACCGCTCCGGCGAGACCGAGGACACCACGATCGCCGACCTGGCGGTGGCGGTCGGCAGCGGCCAGATCAAGACCGGTGCGCCGGCCCGTTCGGAGCGCGTCGCCAAGTACAACCAGCTGCTGCGGATCGAGGAGGAGCTGGCCGACGCCGCCCGCTACGCCGGCGCCTCCGCGTTCCCGAGGTACCGGCCCGCCTGACCGCGCGACACGCAGTCTCGGGGAGGAGCGCGATGACGCAGCGGCGTACGCCCAGCGGGCAGGGCCCGGCGCGCCGGGCCCTGCCCGCTGGGCGTACGCCGCTGCGTCAT
>DATMJT010000539.1:0-3564 GCA_035553735.1 Pilimelia sp. | reverse complement strand
GCTGGTGGTGTGCGCCCGCCCGTCCTGGCGGGTGGCGCGCAACGCCGTGACCATCGCCCACGAGGGCGGTCACGCGCTGGCCGCGCTGCTGACCGGCCGTCGGCTGACCGCCATCCGGCTGCACTCCGACACCTCCGGCCTCACCGTGTCGGCCGGTCGGCCCACGGGGCTCGGCATGGTCATCACCCTGCTGGCCGGCTACCTGGCGCCGTCCCTGTTGGGGCTCGGGGGGGCGTGGCTGCTGACCGGCAACCGGATCACCCTGCTGCTGTGGATCGCCGTGGCGCTGCTGCTCGCCATGCTCGTGATGGTCCGCAATGCGTTCGGCATCGTCTCACTGGTGGTCACCGGTGGCCTGGTGCTGTGGGTTTCCTGGTTCGCCGGCCCCCAGGCGCAGGCGGTGTTCGCGTACACCGGGGTGTGGTTTCTGCTGTTCGGCGGGGTGCGGCCGGTGGCGGAGCTGCGGCGCATGCGCCGCCGTGGCCGGCTGCCGAATTCCGACGCCGACCAGTTGGCCCGGCTGACCGGTGTGCCGGGGTTGGTCTGGGTCGGGCTGTTCGGCGCGGTCAACCTGGTCGCTCTGGGGCTCGGGGCCTGGCTGCTCACCGTCGGGTTACGGGCGGCCGTCGGATCCTGACGACGGGAGTGTGCGCCGCGTCGGGCTGCGGCAGGCGGCGTGACCGGATCGCGGACTGAACGCGGCAGCCCGCCGAGCTCCGGCTCGGCGGGCTGCCGCGTTGGGCGATGGCCGCGTCAGCGGGTCTGCGGGCCGTCGCCGAGCCGCGAGTCGCTGCTGGAGTCGCAGTACGTCTCGGATCCGATCGTGTTGCCGGCCGCGCGCCAGGAGCCGTACCGGGTGTAGTTGGTGTACGGGAAGTTCGGATTGTTGTTCCGACACAGGATGTACGCCCGGTACTCACCGCCCCCGCTCGGGCCGCAGTACCAGCGGACGTAGACGCCGGTGGAGGCCTGCCGCGAGCACGGGCCGGCGGCCTGCGCCGGTGCCACCGCGACAAGCGTGCCCACCGAGGCGAGCGCAAGGGTCATGAGCCCACGAAGGGCTGTTCTTCGCACGGTTGAAATCCCCCGTCGATTGTGGTCGTTGCTACGTGTGTTCGAGCCTAGGGACGGCCACACGAATGTGCAAGAGTCTTAACAGTTTAGAGTGGAATGTTGCCGTGCTTCTTGGGCGGCAGGCTCTCCCGCTTGGTTCGTAGCGTCCGCAGTGCCCGCACCACCTGGACGCGGGTCTGCGCCGGCCGGATCACCGCGTCGACGTACCCGCGCTCCGCGGCCAGGTACGGGTTGGCCAGGGTCTCCTCGTACTCGGCGATCTTCTCCGCGCGCAGGGCGGCCGGGTCGTCGGCGGCCTTCAGCTCGGCGCGGTAGAGGATGTTCACCGCACCCTGCGCGCCCATGACCGCGATCTGGGCGGTGGGCCAGGCGAAGTTCAGGTCGGCGCCGAGGTGCTTGGAGCCCATCACGTCGTAGGCGCCGCCGTACGCCTTGCGGGTGATCACGGTGACCTTCGGGACGGTCGCCTCGGCGTACGCGTAGATCAGCTTGGCGCCGCGCCGGATGATGCCGTCCCACTCCTGGCCGGTGCCGGGCAGGAAGCCGGGAACGTCCACAAAGGTCAGCACCGGGATGTTGAACGCGTCACAGGTGCGGACGAAGCGGGCGGCCTTCTCGGAGGCGGCGATGTCGAGACAACCGGCGAAGTGCAAGGGCTGGTTGGCCACCACGCCGACCGGGCGCCCTTCGACGCGGCCGAAGCCCACGACGATGTTCTGCGCGTACAGGGCCTGGACCTCGAGGAACTCGCCGTCGTCGAGCACTCCCTCGATCACCCGGTGCATGTCGTACGGCTGGTTGGCCGAGTCGGGAATCAGGGTGTCCAGCTCCACGTCCGCGTCGGTCAGCTCCATGGTGGAGTCGACGGACCACGCGGGCGGCTCGTCCAGGTTGTTGGACGGCAGGTAGGACAGCAGCGCCCGGACGTACTCGATGGCGTCGTCCTCGTCGGCGGCCAGGTAGTGGGCGTTGCCGCTCCTCGTGTTGTGCGTGCGGGCGCCGCCCAGCTCCTCCATGGCGACGTCCTCGCCGGTGACCGTCTTGATGACGTCCGGGCCGGTGATGAACATGTGGCTGGTCCCGTCGACCATGACGGTGAAGTCGGTGACCGCGGGGGAGTACACGGCCCCACCGGCGCACGGGCCCATCACGAGCGAGATCTGGGGGATCACGCCGGAGGCGCGGACGTTGCGGAAGAAGATCTCCCCGTACCGGCCGAGGCTGACCACGCCCTCCTGGATGCGGGCCCCGCCGGAGTCGTTGATACCGATGATCGGGCAGCCGGTCTTCATAGCGAGGTCCATCACCTTGATGATCTTCTCGCCGAACACCTCGCCGAGCGAGCCGCCGAACACCGTGAAGTCCTGGGCGAACACGCAGACCGGCCGCCCGTCCACGGTGCCGTAGCCGGTCACCACCCCGTCGCCGTAGGGGCGGGTGCGCTCCAGGCCGAAGTTGGTGGACCGGTGCCGGGCCAGCTCGTCCAGCTCGACGAAGGAGTCCGGGTCGAGCAGCAGTGCGATCCGCTCCCGGGCGGTCTTCTTGCCGCGGGCGTGCTGCTTCTCCACCGCCCGGCTGGAGCCGGCGTGCACGGCCTCCTCGACGCGCCGGGCCAGGTCCGCGAGCTTTCCTGCGGTGGTGTGCGGGTCCGGGGTCACGTCCGTGGGTGCTGTCACGCTCCGGATCGTAACGACCGTCCCCCGGCGGGGTTTCGCCCTCCCGGCCCAGATCACCCGGCGGCCGCGGTGGCGTTTCGGGCGGTTGCCCGGTTCGTTAGCCCGGTCGTGACGAGGAACGGGAGCGCCCGGTGACCCAGCTGGGCATCGCGCTGATGGTGGGCGGCGTCGCGGTCCTCATCGCGATGCGTCACGAGCTGGGCCTGAGCCGCCGGCGGCCGGGTGTGCGCCGGGCGGACCGGCCCGGGCCCGGGCGCCCCCGCCCGGACCGGCCGTCGGCCGCGGGGAACGGGCGTCGGGGCTTCGCCGCCGGCCCCCGGACGCCGGCCCGGCGGACCAGCGCGGCGCGGGTCGCCGCGCACCTGGCCGGGCTGGGCACGGGCGAGGACGACCCCGGTCGGGGCCTGCGCCGTTACAAGGACCCCGCGCCGGCGGCGCCCGTGCCCGAGGAGCGGCCGGCGGTGGTCCACCCGCGGGCCCAGGCCCGCCGGATGCTGCGCGATCGCTGGCATGCCGAGGCCCGCGCCGCCGCCCAGGCGGCCGAGGCGGCCGCCCGTGCGGAGGTGGCGGCCCGGGCCCGCGCCGAGGCAGCGGCCCGGGTCCGGGCGGAGGCGGCGGCGCGCGCCCGTGCGGAGGCTGCGTGCGGGGCCGTACGGGGGCGCGCCACCGCCCGGGAGGAGCTGGCCCGGCGGGCCGCCGCCCGGTCGTCCGTCCCCTGGTGGCAGCCCGGACCCCGGCTCGGGCCGGCACCCGCACCCGGCGCGGGGGCGCCGGCGCCGGTGCCGGATGGCGCCGGTGAGACGCCTCCGACACC
>DATMJT010000538.1:0-15915 GCA_035553735.1 Pilimelia sp. | reverse complement strand
CTCCTGGAGACGCCATGCACCCCCTGTGGACGCACCTGCTCTCGCTGCCCGCCCGGCAACAGCCGCACTGGCCCGACCCCGGGCACACCGACCGGGTGCGCGCCGACCTGGCCGCCCGACCGGGGCTGGTCGAAGCGCGCGACGTCGCGCTGCTGCGCCATCACCTGGCCGACGTGGCCGCCGGCCGCCTGCTGGTCCTCCAGGCCGGCGACTGCGCCGAGGACTGGGCCGAGCGCACCGCCGCCGAGGTCACCCGCAAGGCGGGCCTGCTCCACGCGCTGGCCGGCGTGCTGTGCATGCGCACCGGTCGGCCCGTGCTGCGGGTGGGCCGGATCGCCGGCCAGGCGGCCAAGCCGCGGTCCCAGCCCACCGAGTGCGTCGCCGGCATCACGCTGCCGGCGTACCGGGGCCACCTGGTCAACTCGCCGGAGCCCGACAGCGTCCGGCGCCGCCCCGACCCGACCCGGATGCTCGCCGGCTACCGGTACGCGTGGACGGTCATGGGCCATCTCGGCTGGCCGGGTGCCGCGGACCGGCCCGGGCCGGAGGCCCCGGTGTGGACCAGCCACGAAGCCCTCCTGCTGGACTACGAGCTGGCCCTGTTGCGGACGGTCGACGGCCGGCCGCTGCTGTCCTCCACCCACTGGCCCTGGATCGGGGAGCGCACCCGGCAGCCCGACGGTGCCCACGTCGCCCTGCTGGCCGCCGTCGAGAACCCGGTGGCCTGCAAGGTCGGGCCGGGCTGCCGCCCGGAGGACGTGCTTGCCCTATGCCACCGGCTGGACCCGCACCGCCAACCCGGCCGGCTCACGTTGATCGCGCGGATGGGTGCCGCCGCCGTCCGGGAGGCGCTGCCGCCGCTCGTGGCGGCGGTCCGCGCGGCGGGCCACCCGGTGGTCTGGCTGTGCGACCCGATGCACGCAAACACGGTGCGCGGCCCGCACGGCCGCAAGACCCGCATCGTGGAGGCGGTCATGGGCGAGGTGGCCGGCTTCCACGCCGCGGTCACCGAGGCCGGCGGGGTAGCCGGCGGCCTGCATCTGGAGGCGACCCCGGACGACGTGACCGAGTGCGTGACCGCCGCGACGCGGCCCGGCGACGCACAGGAGAAGTACACCAGTCTCTGCGACCCCCGCCTCAACCCGCAGCAGGCACTGCGCGTGGCGTCCGCGTGGCCGGCCTGAACACCGACCCGCCCACCACGATTCCTACCCGACCGTGAGGAGGCATGATGCCCGGCATACCGCAACTCGACCCGTACCCGATGCCCGCCGAGGGCGACCTGCCGGACAATGTCGTCGGGTGGGCCGCCGACCCCCGCCGCGCGGTGCTGCTGGTCCACGACATGCAGCGGTACTTCGTGGAGCGCTTCCCCGCCGGCACCGCGCCCCGCGACGAGCTGGTCCGCAACGTCAGGACGCTGCGGGAGGCCGCCACCGCGCGGGGCATGCCGGTGGCGTACACCGCGCAGCCCGGCGGCATGAGCGAGGCGGACCGGGGCCTGCTGCGCGACTTCTGGGGCCCCGGGATGCGGATCGATCCCTGCCACCGCCAGGTGGTCGAGGAGCTCGCCCCGGCACCGGGCGACTGGGTCCTGACCAAGTACCGGTACAGCGCCTTCCACCGCAGCGACCTGGCCGGCCTGCTGCGGCGACACGGCCGGGACCAGCTTGTCGTGTGCGGGGTGTACGCGCACATCGGCGTCCTGGCCACGGCGGTCGACGCGTTCTCCCGCGACGTGCAGCCGTTCCTGGTCGCCGACGCGGTCGCCGACTTCTCCCGGTCGCACCACTGCGGCGCGCTGCGCTACGCCGCGGCCTGCTGCGCGGCGGTGACGACCACGAAGGCGCTGCTGTCCCAGCTCGATCGGGAGGAGGACCGATGACCACGGCGCCGGAGGACCTACTGCCCCGCACGCTGCGGAACTGGCCCGCCGGGTTCGCGCTGCTGCACCGCCCCCAGCGCGGTGGGCCGCCCACCCTGGAGGTGCTGGTGGGCCCGGTCGCCGCGGTGCCCACCCTGGCCGACCTGCCGGTGCCGGCCGGGCCGCCGACGCCGGACCGCCAGGAACTCCTGGCGCTGGTGCCGTACCGGCAGGTGGCCGAGCGCGGCTTCACCGCCGTGGACGACGGCACTCCGCTGCTGGCGTTGTCGGTCCGGGAGCAGGCCACCCTGCCGCTGGCCGACGCGCTGCCCCAGCTCCCGGACGAGGCCGTCACGCTGGCCAACCGTCGCTTCGACATCGACGACGAGAGCTACGCCCGCCTGGTGCGCACGGTCGTGGACCGGGAGATCGGCACCGGCGAGGGAGCGAACTTCGTGCTCCGCCGGTCCTTCACCGCCGACATCACCGACTACGCGCCGGCCAGCGCCCTCTCGTTCTTCCGCCGCCTCCTGGCGCGCGAGCAGGGCGCCTACTGGACGTTCCTGGTGCACGCGGGGGACCGGACGCTCGTCGGCGCGAGTCCAGAGCGGCATGTGAGCATGCGCGCCGGCATCGCAGTCATGAATCCCATCAGCGGCACCTACCGGTACGGCCCCGACGGTCCGACCCTGCCCGACCTGCTCGCCTTCCTGCACGACCGGAAGGAGTCCGACGAGCTGTACATGGTGGTCGACGAGGAGCTGAAG
Source organism: Pilimelia sp. (assembly GCA_035553735.1). Taxonomy (GTDB): domain Bacteria; phylum Actinomycetota; class Actinomycetes; order Mycobacteriales; family Micromonosporaceae; genus DATMJT01. Next base: position 13,284 of record DATMJT010000538.1, on the reverse strand, counting down.
ATGATGGCCCGGATCTGCGAGCAGGGCGGGCGGGTGGTCGGCCCGTACCTCAAGGAGATGGCCCGGCTCGCCCACACCGAGTACCTCATCGAGGGTCGGACCACCCGCGACGTCGCTGACATCCTGCGGGAGACCATGTTCGCACCGACGGTGACCGGCAGTCCGGTGGAGAACGCCTGCCGGGTCATCGCGCGGTACGAGCCGACGGGGCGCGGCTACTACGCTGGTGCGGTCGCGCTGGTCGGTCGGGACGCCACCGGCGGCCGGACGCTCGACTCGGCCATCCTGATCCGCACCGCCGACATCGACCGGTCTGGCCGGGTCCGCATCGGCGTGGGCGCGACCCTGGTGCGGCACTCCGACCCCCGCGCCGAGGTCGCGGAGACCGCCGCCAAGGCCGCCGGGCTGCTCGGCGCGCTTGAGGCACCCGGAACCGCACGGTACGCCGACCACCCCCGCGTCCGCGCGGCTCTGCGCCGCCGCAACATCGGGATCTCCGGGTATTGGCTCGGTGAACCGACCGCCCGCGCCCGGCCGCTGCCCCAGCTCGCCGGCCGGCGGGCCCTCGTCGTGGACGCCGAGGACACCTTCACCGAGATGCTCGCCCAGCAGCTCCGCTCGCTCGGCCTCGCCGTGGTGGTCCGTCGGTTCGACTCGCCGCCCGACCACGGCGACCACGACCTGGTGGTCCTCGGCCCAGGCCCCGGCGACCCGCGGTGCGTAGAGCACCCGAAGATCGCCACGCTGCGCACGGCCGTCGACACGCTGCTGGTCCGGCGGCGCCCGTTCCTGGCGGTGTGCCTGAGTCACCAGGTGCTGGGACTGCGGCTCGGCCTGCCGGTGCGCCGCCGCATGGTGCCGAACCAGGGGGTGCAGCGGACGGTCGACCTGTTCGGGACACCGGCCCGGGTCGGATTCTACAACACCTTCGCGCTGCACAGCGCCTCGACCGTGCTTGACCATCCGGACGTCGGCCGGGTGGAGGTCGCCCGGGACCCGGGCACAGCGGAGGTGCACGCGCTGCGCGGCTCCGGATTCGCCTCGATCCAGTTCCATCCGGAGTCCCTGCTCACCGTCGACGGCCCCGGACTCGTCGGCGAGCTGCTCACCGCCCTGCTGCCCGTGCCGACCGGCTGACCGGGCACCCGCAGGCTCCGGCGCGCCGTCCCGGCACCCGGCCGGGACGGGTACGTCCGGCGGCTTCCGTACCGTTTGCCGGCTCCCCGTGGGGGCCGTAGGCTGGCCTCAACACTGGACCCGTTCGACCTCCCCCTGCGGTCCGCCGTACCGCGGGGCCGGTCCGGGCGTAGGCCGGCGCCCGGTCCAGGTCGAGTGCGGTTCACTCCCTCACGGGGCGTCACAGGGAGAGTCGGTGAGCCGATCTACGGGCATCTACGGGCGGGACTCCGAACAGTCACAGGTCCAGGGGTTTCTGAACACCGTCGTGCGGGGGGACACCGGCACGCTGGTGCTCAGCGGAAAGGCCGGGGTGGGCAAGAGCCTGCTGCTGGCCGAGGCGGCCGAACAGGCCCGGCGCCGGGGACTGGCCGTCAGGCACCTGCCCGCGGGGGCGGATCCGCGGTCGGTGTCCGCTCCGCTCGACGGCCGACCCACCGTGCTGGCCCTGGACGACGCGGACCCGGCGTTCGCGGATTGGCTCGGTGACCGGTTGTGCCCGACGCGCGGCCCGACCGCGCCGGTCGGCATCGTACTGGCCCCCAACCCGAGCAGCCGGACGATCGGGAGGGATCACCTGGTCGGCGGGCGGCCGACGACCCGGGTGGAGGTGCCGCCGCTCTCCGGTGCGGCGGTGTGCGCGCTGGTCGGCGACCTCATCGGCACCACGCCGCAGCGGGACCTGCTCGACGTCGTCGCCTGCGCCGACGGCAACCCCCGCCTGGTGGTGGGGCTGGTGCAGGGGCTGGCCGAGGAGGGCCGGATCGGGCCCGACGGTGACCTGGTCCGGCTGACCCCCGGCCGACTGCCGGCCCGCGCCCGGGCCATGGTGGCGACACACGTGGACCGGCTCTCCAGCGACGCCGCGCAGCTCCTGCGGGTCGGCGCGGTCCTGGGGCGCACGTTCCAGCTATCCCAGGCCGCCCTGATGCTGCGGACCAGCATCGCCGCCCTGCTGTCGGCACTGGACGAGGCGTTGGCCGTGGGCGTCCTGGCGCTCAGCGACGAGGGCGTCACCTTTCCCCAGGTCCTGGTGTGGCGGGTCAGCTACGAGTCGATCCCGGCCCGGATCCGGGGCATGCTGCACCGGGACGCGCAGCAGGTCGCCGGGGTGCGCGACCAGCCGAGCCCGATGGCCGACCTGCTGTCGCTTGGCCGGGCGGAGAGCCTGGGCGGGCGGCGGTACGCCGGCGGTTCGCCCGGCGACGCGGTGGGGGCGGTACGCACGCTGCTGGGCAGCGGTTACCTGGAGCCCGCGGTGATGCTGGCCCGCAGCTCGCTCCAGGGACCGCTGCCGGCGGCGGAACGGGCCGCGTTGCGGGCGATGATCGACGAGGCGCTCGCGTCGCTGGGCCGCACCAGCGACCTGGTCGAGGTGTTGTCCGGTCTGGACGACGGGTCCGCCCGGACGGACCGGTCGGCCGACCCGTACCCGGTGCTCATGCCCGTCCCGGTCGCCGACCGGAACGCGGCCGGCGAGGACCTGGTCGGGGCCGCCGAGCTGGGGCCGGCCGAGCGGGCCATCGCACTGCTCGTTGCTGACGGGCTGACCAATCGGCAGGTGGCCAAGCAGGTCTTCCTCTCCCCGCACACGGTGAACTACCACCTGCGCCGGATCTACCGCAAGCTCGGCATCGGCTCCCGGGTAGAGCTCGTCCGCTGGGTACACGGCAGTGGTCTGGCCGAGAGCGGCGGTCACCTGACCACCGACCCGGTCGCGGCCGGCCCGCCGGTGCGGCGCGCCGGCTGACGGGTAGGCACGACGGCACGCCGGCGGCCCGCGATGCGTGGCGCTACCGGTCTCCGACCGACCCGCGGCGGATGTGGGGATGGCGGAATCCGGAGCCGTAGTGGGCGACCCACGCGACCGGGCGTACCCCGGCACGTTCCTGCTCCGGCCAGGCCAGTTCCCAGGCTGCTGCCAGGCCACGCGAGGTGTCGCGGTGTGCGCCGGTGGCCGACATGCGGCCGGTGCCGCGCAGCAGGTGCTCGTCGATCTCGGCGAGTGCGCGTCGCGCGTTCCCGTCCAGCAGCGCGACCGCCTCCCTGAACAGGCGCTCCTTGTCGTCGCGCTGCCGTAGCCCGCCATGGGTGCCGTCACCGAGATCGATGAAGTGGCGAGTCAGGGCGCGCACGTGGAACGGCGGTGCGGCGCCCGACGCGGCCGTGTCCGTGGTGATCACCGCGTCACCTCCTCGCCCGGATCGCGGGCCCGGGCGGTCCGGGAGCCACCTGGTTCGGCAGATCTAGCATGTCCGCCCACTCAACGTCCGCCGTCGATGGTTAGGCAAGCTGGTCACGGTGCGGATGGACAGCGGGATGCGGCGGGGTAGGACAGCAACGTGAGGCTCCCGGTTGGGGCGTCGCGGCTCGGTCGACTGCCGTCTTGCCGGGAGCCTCACCTGAGCCAACTGGCAGCCCCCACGCCGGCATGACCTGCGCCTTCACGATGAAAAAAAGGGCCTCCTTCTGCTCGCCTCTGGGGTGACTCGTCGGCAAAGTTCTCCGACGCCGGATTCGCTCGGGATGCGATCAGCTCGGAGGTCCGGAAGCATGGGCGGGGTCGTTCCTGAGTGGAGAGCGAGCGTGATTGTGATGTCCTTGCGTACCCGTATCGTAGCGGTGGCCTCGGTGGCGGCCCTGGCCGCCGTCCCGCTGCCAACCGGCGCGTCCGCACTCGCCGGGTCGGGCCCGCTGGCCGGCGCGGGCGCTGAGGATGACCGGCCGAGGTACCGGGCAGTCGGCGCCTACTCCCGCGCTGTGTGCCACGAGAAAGGGGCCGCCGGAGTGTCGCGCGGGGAGTGGGCGGACTACTACTGCAAGATTATTCCTTTGCACCCGCTGAGGTGGTTCACGCTGTACGTGACGCCCTGACCATATGGTGAATGCCCGGAATCTCGGTCAGGATGCATGCCCGGATGACGGTCCAAGCCCCCACCAAGAACCCGTCCGCGATCCGGCCGCCCCCGGCCTGGAGTGACGAGCGGCGCCCGCGCGCGCCCCCGACTCCTCCGTTCGCCGGCGTAGGCTCTCTGAGCAGCGTCGATTCCCGTCCGGACGGATGGTCGCTGCTAGGTCGAACGCCCTCGACGCCGACGTCGGCCCGAACCGAGGATGAGGGCTTCGCGGCCAGCCATCACCTGTCGGCCGCACAACCGTCGTGGCGGCTACGAGCCGCCCGGTCGAGACAGGAGGTTGGCGTGGGGACACGTCTACTGTCAGCAACAGCCCTCTCCGCGGTCGTGATGGTCGCCGTCGCCGGATCGCCGGCGACGGCGTCGGACGTGTCGGAGAGCCGGGGATACCGCAAGGCGATCACGCCGGCCAACATGGTGCGGCACCTGCAGGCGTTCCAGAGCCATGCCGCCGGGCAGGGCAACCGGGTCGCCGGCTCGCCGGCTTACGAGGCGTCGGCGAGCTACGTCGCCGCCCGGCTGGCCGAGGTCGGCTACACGGTGAGCAACCACAGTTTCGACTTCACGTTCAACGCCGATGCCACCCCGCCGGTCCTGGCGCGCCTGAGTGCGCCGGCGGCCACCTACGTCGACGGCGTCGACTTCGCCTCCATGACGTACTCGCCGAACGGTGACGTCAGCGCGCCGCTGCACGCGGTGGACCTGGTCGTTCCGCCCGGGGGCACGGACAACGTCAGCACCAGTGGCTGCGAGGCGGCCGACTTCGCCGGCTTCCCGGCCGGCGCGATCGCCCTCATCCAGCGCGGAACGTGTGCCTTTGCCCTGAAGGCCGCCAACGCCGCCGCCGCGGGCGCCAGCGCCGTGGTGGTCTTCAACGAGGGCCAGCCTGGCCGCACCGCCGCGCTCTCCGGCACGCTGGGCGGCCCGCAGGCGTACAGCGCGCCGGTCGTCGGTACCAGCTTCGAGATCGGCGCGGCGCTGGCCGGCGGCGTCACCAACGGCGCCACGGGCGTGAACGCCCGGGTGCGGGTCGACCGGCTGAACGAGGTCCGGACCACCCGCAACGTCATCGCCGAACGGGTCGGTACCGACCCCACCAAGGTCGTCGTGGTCGGCGCCCACCTCGACTCCGTCCCGCGCGGACCGGGCATCAACGACAACGGAACCGGCTCGGCGGCGATCCTCGAGGCGGCGCGGGTGATGGCGCAGCGGAGCATCACTCCCCGCAACACGGTGCGCTTCATGTGGTACGGGGCGGAGGAGTTCGGACTGCTCGGCTCGGCGGCGTACGTTAGCTCGCTGCCAACGGCGGAAGTCGCGCGAATCAAGGCGATGCTGAACTTCGACATGATCGGCTCGCCGAACTATGTCCGCTTCATCTACGACGGAGACAACTCGGCCTTCCCGGTCGGCCCGAACGTGCAGGACGGCCCGGACGGGTCGGGCGCCATCGAGCAGATGTTCGCCGACTACTTCGCCTCGCAGGGCCTGGCGAGCGCCCCGACGCCGTTCAACGGCCGCTCCGACTACGGCCCGTTCATCACCCGGGGCATCCCGGCCGGTGGCCTGTTCACCGGCGCCGAGGGCGTCAAGAGCGCGACCGAGGCGGCGCAGTTCGGCGGCACCGCCGGTGAGCCGTACGACCGCTGCTACCACCTCGCCTGCGACGACGTGGCGAACGTCAACGTCACCGCGCTCGACCAGATGTCCGACGCGATGGCGCATGTTCTGCTGACCCTTGCCAAGCGGAACTTCGACAAGTCCCCGCTGGTCGACCCGGCGCCGGTCGCCGGCGGCCCGGCCACCGGCGGTGGCGGCGGCCTGCACGACCACGACGAGGAGGAGGCTTAGCGGATCCGTCGGGCGGGCACGGCCGGCGCGCCGGCCGTGCCCGCCCGACGGTGCACCGACCCCTGGCGGGACCCCGCACCGGAACCGGCGCGGTGTAGCGGCTGCCACGAACCCTCGCCACGTCAGCCGGTGGGCCAGCCAGACCAGCAGGATCTCGGTGACCAGGCCGAACGCGCCAACAGCCATCGGTGGTGCCACCGGCCCGGTGAGGTCCCCCAGGTCAGTGTTCGGCGCAGCTGATCGGGCAGGTTGGTGACGCCCCAGCCGTCCATGCGCGGCAAGTGGTTTACAAGGTGTTCAAACGGCTCGTCCGCCGGCATGGGCTACCCGACGTGCCGCTGCACCACCTACGGCACGGCTCGGCGTCGATGCAGATCGAGGCCGGCGTCGACATCGCCGATCATTTCCAAACGGCTCGGCCAATCGAAGATCAGCCTGACCAGCGACACCTACAGACACCTCATCGGTACCGTCGGCAAGACCGCCGCCGAAGCGGCAGCGGCGATCGTCCCCAGACAGCGCCGGGCAGGGTAGCGGACCAAGAGCCCTAGCATTTCCGTCCACGCAACGACCGCTGTCGATGCTTACGGATGCCGGCAAGCCGTTGACCTGCTGGGATAGGTGGAGCGGGCGACGGGAATCGAACCCGCACCGTCAGTTTGGAAGTGCGTGAGCGGCGGGCCGTGATGTCCCGATCGCCTGGTCACCGGCCCATCGTTCGTGACCGCTCATGCCCCTTGGTAGCCGCCCTGGGAGCCGGTTACTGGCCCGTGGATGGCCCCCGCGTTGGTGGTTGCCCGCTCTGCGGCCATCCCCCGATCGGTGCCAAGACTTCGCCGTCCCGCCCGGGGTCAAGGCTGGCCGTAGGCCATCGCGCAGCGACGCGGTAGCGGCCTTGACGCCGGGTGGGTGGCGTAGAGGATCCGGCGCCCGGGGGATGGCATCGGCCTGGTCCTGGTCTTCGCCGTCGCCCGGCGGCCGACCACGTGGTTCGGGGGCAAGCCGCGCAGCGGCGCGGCAGGCGAGCGCCCCGCCCTCGGCGGCGGCCGGCCCGGTCGGCGCTCGTCACGGCCTGTCCTGCGGGTCACTCCCGCCGCACCGGTCGGCGCCCACCTGGTTAAACGTGTGCAGTAGCAGCAGCCCCAGGCCGACCACGAACAGCACGGCACTGATCTTCCTGCTCGGGTCCTGCCAACTGACGGGCGTGATCCCCGCAAGGTTTCCCAGCCCCGGGAGCACAGAGAGGCCGACGCACACCGCCGCCGATGCCCACAGCCGGGGACGATCCACGGTCCGTCCGAACACCCGAATCGTCCTACCGCGCCGACTACGGACGAGCACGTAAGCACCGCCCGCGATCAGGGCAACGGCGGCGCCAGCGAGCGCGATGTCCGTGGCGGCCTCGACCGTCGAGTAGCTTGTCACGGGCCTCACGGTAGCGGCGGTAGGTTGCCGGCCTCGGGCACGTGGACAGTCGTCGCCTGGTGCGGCGCGCCGCGGCGCGCGATGCCGGCCGGAGGCCGCCAGCAGCGCAGCCGCGAGCGCGCCCGGTGCGCCGCGCTTGCGCGGCGCCTTGATTCTTAAGAGGTCAATTCGGCAATGCTGCGAGGTGGCTCAGTAGGTGCACGCCGTCGTGGGCGCGGATAGCGGGACCGGTGTCGCTGATGGCGTCGAGGACGCGGACGGCGTACGCCTCGTCGCAGCGGTCGCGGACCTCGGCGGGGGTGAGCCATTGCAGGTGGGTCGTCTCGTCGGTGGCGTGGGCCTGGGCGCCGCCGGTGGCGTGGGCGCGGAAGACGAGGGCGACGATGCCTCGGGTCATGTTCTTGTACACGCCGGTGAGGCAATCCGCCTCGATGTCCAGGCCGGTCTCCTCGCGGACCTCGCGGCGTAGGCCGTCGAGGATGGATTCCCCGAGTTCGAGCACGCCGCCGGGGGGTTCCCACTTGCCGTTGTCGCGGCGTCGGGTCATGAGGATGCGGCCGGCGTCGTCGACGACGATCGCGGCGACGCTGACGGAGTGCTGAGCACCTGTGGCCATCGGTCTGCCCCCACGGGGTTTAGCCTGATCAGGACGACTTATGTATACCAGCGGGCGGTGACCGTGGTGACGCAGCGAATTGACCCGGCGAGCGACCGGGCGGTGTACCGGCAGATCGCGGACCAGCTTCGGCGGGCCATCGAGCGGGGCGAGTACGACGGCGACGAGGGCCGCTTGCCGTCGGAGAGCGAGCTGATGACCCAGTACGACGTGAGCCGGGTGACCGCGCGGCGGGCGCTCGGGGTGCTGGTGACTGACGGGCTGGTCCTCGCGCAGCATGGGCGGGGGTGGTTCGTGCGCCGCAAGCCGCCGGTGAAGCGGCTGGGTTCGGATCGCTTCGCGCGGCGGGGGGAGGGCAAGGCGGCCTTCACGGTGGACATGGAGGCCAGCAACCGCCCGTTCCGGGTGGAGGTGCTGCACGTCGGTCGGGCGGCGGCGCCGGAGGAGGTGGGCGCACGCCTGGGCGTGGCGTCCGGCGATGAGGTGGTGGTCCGGCGTCGGCGCTACCTAGCTGAGGAGCAGCCGATCGAGGTGGCTACCTCGTACATCCCGCTCGACGTGGCCGCCGGTACGCCGATCGAGGAGGCCAACCCCGGGCCAGGCGGCATCTACGCCCGGATGGAGGACAAGGGGTTCACATTCGAGCGGTACGACGAGGAGATCGCCGCGCGGATGCCCACGGAGGAGGAGGCCCGGCTTCTCCAGCTCCCGCCCGCGTCGCCGGTCATCCACCTGGTGCGGACGGCGGTCGCGGACGGTCGGGCGGTCGAGGTCTGCGACACGGTGATGAACGCGGCGGCGTTCGTCCTGCATTACTCCCTTCCCGCCCGTATGACGTAGTCAGCAGATGGTGCACCACGCCCGTGACTTGTAGACACGAGTGGACCACTCATATACACATGTACTTGAGCCAGGTGCCGGTGAGGGCCGGCGGCCGAAACGAGAGGAGTGGACAGGTGGTCCCGAACACGATGCGAGTGCCGATGCCGTTCGAGTTCCTGTTCCCGCACGGGGCGCTGTGCCTCGGTGTGGAGCCGGCGACCGACTTCGACAAGCGGGGTCAGGCCGACGACCAGGCGCGGGACAAGGAGACCGGCGAGCGGGTGTGGCTGGTGCGGGTGCTGGACCTGGACCCGGAGGCGGGCCGGTTCGGCGCCTCCAAGGAGGTCAAGGTCAAGGTCGTCGCCCCGGTGCAGCCGGTGCCGCCGCCGTCGGCGGTGCCGGGTTACCCGCCTGCGGTCGAGTTCGGGGGGATCTCGGTGACGCCGTACGTGGACTCCCAGCGGTGCAAGAGCGGCGCCGGGGTGCACAAGTGCAAGGCCCGGCTGGCGTGGTCGGTGCGGGCCGAGTCGATGACCGCCCCGGCCGGTGTGACCGCCGGTCAGGCTGCTTGATCGTTCGCGCGCGTCCGGGGGCGGGGTGCACAACCGCCAAGAAGTCCCCCCGCCCCCGGCGCTGACATCCCACTCCTTCGTGATCAGAGAGGTTTGTCGTGCCCAAGGTATCTGAGACTGCGCGTGTCACCACGCCCGATGGGGCGGTGTGGCGTTCGTGCCTGTGCTGCAACGAGTTGCGGCCGATGGCGCCGGAGGCGCTGATCTGCGACCGCTGCGCCGCGCCGACCGTCCCGGGTTCGGGGTCGGGGGCGTGGTCGCGGTGAGGACGCATCGTCGTGCTGTCGCTGTCCTGGCCGGCCCGGGGATCGAGGCGGCCCGATCGGTGTACACGTCTGTGCCATCGGACGCGGTGCGGGTGGCCGCGCTGGTGGAGATCTCCGCCGCTGCTGCTGCCCTGGCCCGCACGGTGGTGCGACTGCGCCGGCTGGACCCGGACCTGATCCGCCCGCACGTCGCCGACGCGGTGGACCTGCGCGCCGTGCTCGGTCGGGGTCGGTGGCTGCCGACCATGACTCGGCACGTTCCCGTGCCGCCGGCCGACGCGGTGCCCGTGGCGGAGCTGCTGCCCGCCGCCGTGCCTGCGCCGGCTGCCCGGTCGGTGCGCCGTCGCGCGGCCCGTCGCCGCGCGGTGCCGGCTGAGCAGGGTGCCCTGTTCGCCGCCACGGTGGGGGAGGTGGCCTGATGCCGCTGATCAACCACGTGCGCGGGGAGCAGGTCCCCGACGCGATGCTCAACGTGCGGACCCCGATCGTGCGGATCCCGTTGTGGGCCACGCTGATCTGGTGGACGCTGCGCGGCCTGGGCCGGGTGGTGGCGTTCTACGTGCGGCACTGGTACGCCACCGCCCCGGTCACGCTGCTGTTGTGGCTGTGGGTGGAGTACGGGTGGACCGGCCCCGTCCTGGCCGTGGTGTCCCCGGCGGTCCTGGTGCTGGTGTGGTGGCTGGCCCACCGGCCGACCTGCGAGGGCTGGGTGTGGTTGCCGGTGCTGTCGCGGTGGCGGTTGCTGCGCTACCGGCGGGTGTGGCACGCGGCCATGGTTACCGCCCGGCTGACGGAGACGTTCGACCGGCACACGGTGTTGCCGGTGCTGCGGCGGGTGCGCTGCACTCCCACGGCGGACGTGCTGACGGTGCGGATGGTGACCGGGCAGATCCCGGACGACTTCGCCGCCGCCGCTGAGCGCCTGGCGCACACGTTCGGGGTGCGGCAGGTCAAGGCCGCCCCGGGGGCGAAGTACGAACTCGTGCGGCTGGTCTGCTACCGCACCGATGCGCTGTCGGCGGTGGTGGCGCCCATGCCGGTGCCGTCGGTGCCGGACTTCACCGCCCTGCCGGTGGCGGTGCGCGAGGACGGGGCCACGTTCGCGCTGCGGCTCTTCGGCACCCAGGTCCTCATCGTGGGGTCGACCGGCTCCGGGAAGGGCTCGGTGATCTGGTCGATCGTGCGCGCGGTGGCCGCCGGGGTCGGCACCGGCTTGGTGGAGCTGTGGGGCCTGGACCCCAAGGGCGGCATGGAACTCGGGATCGGGCGGCCGGTGTTCGCCCGGTTCGCCTCCCGCGACTTCACCGCGATGGCGGAGCTGCTGGAGGAAGCCGCCGGGGTCACGCAGGACCGGGCGCACCGGCTCATGGGCACGACCCGCCAGCACCAGCCGACGGTGGCCGAACCCCTCATCCTGATCTTCATTGATGAGCTGGCGAACCTGACCGCGTACCTGGCCGACCGCCAACTCAAGGACCGGATCAAGGCCGCCCTGGGCATCGTGCTGACCCAAGGCCGCGCCGTCGGGGTGCACGTGGTGGCCGCGATCCAGGACCCGCGCAAGGAGGTGCTGCCCGCCCGGGGGCTGTTCCCGACCCGGATCACCCTGCGCCTGGCCGAGGAGTCCGAAGTGGAAATGGTGCTGGGCAAGGGGATGCGTGAGCGCGGTGCGCTGTGCGACCGCATCCCCCTGACCCAACCCGGCGTGGGCTACGTCGTGCTGGAGGGCGACCCGACCCCGATGCGGGTCCGGTTCTCCTACCTCACCGACGACGACATCCGCACCATGGCCGCCACCTACGGCCGGCTGCGCGTCATCGACGGCGAGGTGGCCGCATGAACCGCGCACTCGGCGCCCGGGTGGAGGGGGTGGTCCTGGTCGTCATCCTCACCGTGGTGGGCCTGGCCGCTGGTGCGGCGTCGTTCACCCACGTGCACGACTGGACCATGGCCAACAGCTTGCAGGGGACTCCTGGCTGGTTCGGCTGGGCCAACGCCGTGATCTCCGAACTCGTCCCGGTGGCGGCGCTGCTGACCATCCGCCAGCGTCGCCGCGTCGGCGCCCCGATCACCTACCCTCTTGCCCTGCTGATCGCCTCTGCCGCGCTGTCCCTGGCCGCGCAACTGGCCGTGGCCAAGCCCGGGTTCTCCGGCGGGCTGCTGTCGGCCGTGCCCGCGCTGGCGTTCATGGCCCTGGCCAAGCTCGTCTTCGCCACCCCCACCGGGACCGCCGCACCCGACGCGCCGGCCTCGGTCGAGCCGGCCTCCACACTGCCACGGATCACCCCGGCCGCCGCCGACGTCGACCCGGCCCCGGCCGCGCCGCCCGGCGCGGTGGACCAACCCGCCACACCCCCGTCAGCCCCGGCTGCACCTCGTCGCGGTGGCGTGCTGCCTGTGCCCGCGTCGGCGTTCACCCGCGTCAACGGCGCCCCGGTGCGGGTGGCTGAGGAGGTGCGTCGGTGATGGTGCGGTTCTTCCTGGGCACGCATCAGCCGGGCTGGTTGGCCTCGGCGCCGGTGCCGCTGTTCATCTCCGACCGGCGGCTACGCGCCTACCGTCGGCTGCCCCGCGCCGCCGGAGTGTGGGCGTTGGACTCTGGCGGGTTCACCGAGTTGGCCGCGCACGGCTGCTGGGACCACGGCCCGACTCCGGCGCAGTACGCGACCCGGGTGCGCCGCTACCGCGACGAGATCGGCCGGCTGGTCTGGGCCGCGCCGCAGGACTGGATGTGCGAGCCCTGGATCGTCGCCAAGACCGGGCTCAGCGTGCCCGAGCACCAGCGGCGCACCGTGGACAACTTCGCGCAGCTGCGCGACCTGGCCCCGGACCTGCCGTTCGTCCCGGTAGTGCAGGGCTGGACCCCGGCGGATTACCTGCGCTGTGTCGACCTCTACACCGCTGCTGGGGTGGACCTCGCCAGCTTCCCGGTGGTCGGGGTTGGGTCGGTGTGCCGGCGGCAGTCCACCACCGACGCCGGCGCGATCCTCACCGCGCTGCACGGCGCCGGAGTGACCCGGCTGCACGGGTTCGGGTTCAAGACCCTCGGGCTACGCCGCTTCGCTCACTTGCTGGTCTCGGCCGACTCGATGGCTTGGTCGGTCGCCGCCCGCCGACGACCGCCTCTGCCCGGCTGCACCCGGCACATCAACTGCGCTAACTGCCCCCGCTACGCCTACCGCTGGCACCGCACCGTCATCACGGAACCCGCGCAACTGCCCCTGTTCCCTCCACCGATGGGGAGGGCGGCATGACCGCCCCCACGCTGCCCGCCCCGGTCGAGACCACTGCGCCTCGGCCGGGCTCCCGGGCCGCCCGCATGGCCCAGCCCCGCGCCGTCGACGTGGTGGCGCAGCTCGCCGCCGAGCACGGCGTCTGCACCCGGCCTCTGGCGCTGCGGCGCACGGACCTGGACACCGGGCGCACGGAGGTTATCGACATTCCGTGTGGCGCGACTCGTGAGGACAAGTGCCCGTCGTGCGCCACGAGGGCGCGCAAGCTGCGACAGGTGCAGATCCGGGAGGGCTGGCACCGCGACGACGAACCCGACCCCGGACCGGGTGAGCCCACCGACGATCAGGTCGGGCTGCTGATCCTGCGGGCGCATCTGGAGTTCGACCGCGCCGCGCTGGCGCTGCAAC
>DATMJT010000537.1:0-2114 GCA_035553735.1 Pilimelia sp. | reverse complement strand
CCCCGAGCCCACCGCATCCCCGACGCACCGCGGCCGGGACGGTCGACGGGTCACCGGCCGACGGCGCCCGGCGCGGGCTCCGCGGCGCCGGCCGGCGGCCCCGCTACACTTCGCCGGCGATGCCTACCAACCCGGCCGCCGCCGAGGCCACCGACGTCGCGGCGGGCCAGCCCGCCGCGGACCCGCCCGCGCTGACCGGGGCGCTCGACGCGGCGGCGGGGGAGACCCGGCCCTGCGCGCACTGCGGGCGCCCGGTGCCGCAGCGCGGCGGCGCCGGCCGCCCGTTCCGCTACTGCCGCGACAACGACGGCGCCTGCCAGCGCGCCTCCCGCAACGGGCGGCTGCGGCAGCGCAACGCCCCGGGCCTGGCCGGTCAGGTGGCCCGCGCCTGGGAGGTGGCCGAGCGGCTGGAGCAGGTGGTGGAGACCCTCGCCGACGCGCTGCACGCCGAACTGTCGCCCAGCGGCGTCGAGGCGCAGGTCACCCAGGTGCGCGCCGAGGCCGCCGCGCACGTGGCCAGCGCCCAGGCCGAGCGCGACGAGGCCCGCCGCGAGGCGCAGGCGTCGCGGGCCGCGTACGCCGCCGCGGCCCAGGCCGCCGCCGCGGCCGAACGCGACCGCGACGCGGCCCGCGACGAGCGCGCCGCCGCGCAGGCGGCGGCGCAGCAGGCGCAGGCCGCCCGCCGCGAGGCCGAGGCCGCCCGGCAGGACGCCGAACGGGCCGCCGCGGCCGCCGAGGCGCTGCGGGGCCAGGCCGAACGCGACCGCACCGCCGCCCAGCGGGCCGCCGAACGCGCCGCCCGGGAGCGTGACACGCACGCCCAGGCGGCCGCGGACGCCCAGCGTGCCCTCGCCGCCGCGCGCGCGGACCTGGAACGCGCGGTGCGCTCGGCCGCCGAGGCCACCGACCGCGCCGGCCGGGCGCAGGCGGAGCTGGCCGCCGCCCGCGACCGCGCCCGCCGCGCCGAACAGGACGCGCAGGCCGCCCGGGCCGAGGCCGACGCCGTCCGGGCGGAGGCCGAAACCGCGCGGGCCGAGGCGGCCCGCCTGGCCGCGGAGCTGGCCGCCGCCCGCGACGCCCTGGCCGAGGCCCGCCGGCACGCGCAGGAGCAGGCCCGCGCCGCCGACGTCGACCGGGTCCGCGCCGAGCAGACCGCCGCCGACCTCACCCGGCGGCTGCACGCCGCCGACACCGACCGCGAGGCGCTGCACGAGCGCACGGCGCGCCTCACCGAGCAGGTCAGCCAGCTGGCCGCCGCCCTGGCCCGGCTGGGCGGCCCGCCGCCGGCGGTGACGCAGATCGCCGCGCCGGCACCCGCCGAACGCGACGCGCATTCGTAAACTTGACGAGAACCGGGAATGAACGCCCCACCGGGGCAGCGGGACGCCCCACCGGGGTGAGGCCGCGCACCGCGCCGGCAGGCCCGCTACGCTGCGTTCGCCGCCGGCCGGGGGAATCGTCAGACCGCCCCGTGTCGTTGCACAAGAGACCAGCACCACGACCGAGGAGAAAGCCGATCATGGGCGAGCGCATGCTGCGCGGGAGCCGTCTGGGCGCCGTCAGTTACGAGTCCGACCGTAACACCGAGCTGGCCCCGCGACAGACCCGCGAGTACCTGTGCGCCAAGGGGCACCAGTTCGAGGTCCCCTTCGCGGTCGACGCCGAGGTGCCGATCACCTGGGAGTGCAAGTTCGACGGCAGCGTCGCCCGGCTGGTCGACGGCAGCGAGCCGGAGCAGAAGAAGGCCAAGCCGCCGCGCACCCACTGGGACATGCTGCTGGAGCGGCGCTCCCTCGCCGAGCTGGAGGACATCCTGGCCGAGCGGCTGGAGGAGGTCCGCGCCCGGCGCGGTCGCGCCACCTGACACCGCGCTGCGCGGCCGGCGCCGCCACGTCGCCGCCGGGGCCCACGGCCGGCGTCGGCGCGGCGGCCCGCTCACCGCTCCACGATCTCGCCCTCGATCGGCGCCCGCGGCCCGGACGACGGGGCAGCGTCGTCGGGGCCGGCGCCGGGCGCGGGGCGGTCGGTACGCACCCGCACCCGCCGCGGCCCGAACAGCCCGCCCGCGGCGGCCGGGGACAGCCGCCGCTCCGCATACCGGCGCACCCCGGCCC
>DATMJT010000536.1:0-5336 GCA_035553735.1 Pilimelia sp. | reverse complement strand
GGCGGCCGACGACGGCCGCGCTTCGGAGCATTGTGGCGGGTTCGGCGGCCGTGCGTGGACCCCGGAAGCCATCGACGGCCGCAACTGTCGTGTATCTGACAGCACAAATACCGTCAGGAGGAAATTTTCGCAAGACCCCTTCAGCCGCGGACCTCGGCCACGGCCTCCGCCAGGCGGCGCACGCCCTCCTCGATCTGCGCCTCGCCCACCGCCGAGTAGGCCAGCCGCAGGGCGTGCTGGCCGCCCTCGAGCAGGAAGTCACTGCCCCTGACCACGGCCACGCCACGCTGGGCGGCGGCCGGCAGCAGCCGGTCCACCGACACGTCCTCCGGCAGCTCGACCCACAGGAAGTAGCCGCCGTCGGGCTCGGTGAACCGGACCCCCGGGATGTGCCGGCGCAGCGCCTCGGCCAGCGCCCGCGCCCGCTGCCCGAGTGCCGTACGCACGGTCTGGATGGATCGCTCCAGGTCGCCGGAGACCGCGAACTGGTACACGATCGCCTGCGCCACCATGCCCGGCGAGATGTACAGGTTGGTCGCCTTCCTGGCGATCTCGGCGATCAACGCGGCCGGACCGACGAGGTAGCCGACCCGCACCCCCGGGCAGACGGTCTTGGTGAACGAGCTGGCATGCACCACCGTGCCGCCCTCGTCCAGGGACAGCAGCGACGGCAGCGCCTCGCCCCGGAACCGCACGTCCACGTACGGGTCGTCCTCGAAGACGGTGAAGCCGTACTCGGCGGCCAACGCCAGCAGCGCGCGGCGCTTGGCGACCGACAGCGTCACGCCGGCCGGATTCTGGTAGTTCGGGATCACGTGGGCCAGCTTCGGCCGCACCCCGGACTCCAGCAGCTTGCGCAGCTCGTCGGTGTCCAGCCCGTCCGGCTGGATGGTCACCGGGTGCACCTGCGCGCCGAGCTGCTGCAGGTTCAGCAGCGTCCGGTCGTACGTCGGCCGCTCCACCACCACCGCGTCACCGCGGCGCAGGCAGTGGTCGAAGAGGAAGGCGTCGGCCTGCAGCGACCCGTTGGTCACCAGCACCTGGTCGACCGCCACGCCGTGCCGGTCGGCGATCCACTGCCGCAGCGGGCCGTACCCGACCGAGGTGCCGTACGCGGTCACCCCGGCGGGGTCGGCGTCGAACGCCCTCGCGGCGGCGGCCTTCAGGCCGGCGACGTCCACGATGTCCAGGCTTGGCGCGCCGCGGGCAAAGGAGATGAGCTGCTCAGCCGTCATGGCGCAGAGCCTAGACGCGTCGGACACGGACCGGACCGGGCCCCCGGGGGATCCGCCGTCCGGCGGCCGGGCACGACCGGTCGTACCGGCCCGGCCGCCGGCCCCGCCGCGGGCCGCCGGGTACGGTGACCCCGGCTCAACAATCCGGGCATCCGGGGCGGTACCGCGCCGGATGCCGCAGCGAACCAGCGGGAGCAGCGGTGGACGACGACGCGGCCGTGACGGGCCTGACCGATCAGGGCTTCGCCGAGTGGCTGGCCGCCCGGGCCGGGCGGGCGCTGACGGCGCTGCGTGAGCGCGGCGAGCACCCGGACCCCGACGCGCTGCGCAAGGCCGGTGACCGGCTGTCCCACGACCTGCTGCGCACGGAGCTGGCCCGCTGGCGCCCGGCGGACGCGGTGCTGTCCGAGGAGGACGACGGTGCCCGCCGCCCGTGGGCCGGCGACCACCGGCCGGCGCGCGCCGGCGCCGCGCGGGTGTGGATCGTGGACCCCCTGGACGGCACCCGCGAGTACGCCGAGCCCGGGCGCACCGACTGGGCGGTGCACGTGGCGCTGTGGCAGGGCGACCCCGCGGCCCGGGGCCAGGGTGCCGGCGGCGGGGCCGAGCGGCGTGGGCCGGACGGCGGCGCCCCGGAGGCTGCCGGGCCGACCGCGACCAGGCTGGATCCGAGCGGCCCGGCGAAAGGCGGCCCCGACGGCGTGCTGGCGGCCGGCGCGGTGGCCCTGCCGGCCCGCGGCCTGGTGCTCGGCACCGGGGTGGCGCCGCCCCCGGCCGCCCCGGACGGACCGCTGCGCGTCGCGGTGAGCCGCACCCGGCCGCCGGCGTTCGTCAGCCGGATGATCGAGGACCTGGGGGCGGTCGGCGTGCCGATGGGCTCGGCCGGGGCCAAGGTCTGCGCGGTGGTCACCGGCGAGGTCGACGCGTACGTACACGGCGGCGGCCAGTACGAGTGGGACTCGGCCGCGCCGGTGGCGGTCGCCCGCGCGGCGGGGCTGCACGCCAGCCGGCTCGACGGGTCACCGCTGCGGTACAACCAGCCGGACCCGCGCCTGCCGGATCTGGTGGTGTGCCGGCCCGAGTGGGCCGGGCGGCTGCTCGCCGCGATCGCGGCCGCCCAGGCGGCCACCGCGCCGGCTGGCTGACGGCTGCCGTGCGCCGCCGGTCACGGCGCGCCTCGCGGCTCAGCTGACGGCGTCGAGCGCGCCCCGCTTCGCGGCGTGGTGGTGCTCGGCCCAGACCCGCATGATGTCGCGGACGGAGATCACTCCGAGCACCTCGTCGTCCGACATCACCACCAGGTGTCGGAAGCCGCCCCGGGACATCGCCAGCGCGGCCTCCTCGAGGGTCCAGTCGGGGCCGGCGTAGACCACGTCCCAGGTGATGTGGGCGGCCGTGCGCTCCACGTCCGGATCCAGTCCGGCGCCGATCGCGTTCAGCACGTCGCGTTCGGTCATGATGCCGACCCCTTCGGAGTCCGGGTCGATCACCACGGCCGAGCCGACCCGGCGGGCGGCCATCAGCTGGGCGGCCTGGCGGAGCGTGTGCTCCGGCCCGACCACGAGTACCGGCTTCGTCATAGCGTCCCGAATCTGCATCACGCATCACCCCTGCCTCGCACCGTACGGACATCGTCGCGGGCGGGTGCCCAACTCTCAAGACTTCCCCGGGTGAAGGCGGCCGGTTCGCTCCCGCGGTAACGGGTCGTGCGGCACGGACAACCGGTGGGTGACAGCCTCCGACCGGCCCGATCCGCGGCCGGCGACCGGTGACCGGGGCGTCCGCCGGCCGGGCCGCTAGGGTCGACGGCGTGGCCACCGAACCGCTGCGCTGCGCCGGCGCGCTGATCGTCGACGACCAGGGGCGGATCTTCGTGCAGC
This sequence comes from Pilimelia sp., assembly GCA_035553735.1. Classification (GTDB taxonomy): domain Bacteria; phylum Actinomycetota; class Actinomycetes; order Mycobacteriales; family Micromonosporaceae; genus DATMJT01. The sequence goes on along the minus strand of DATMJT010000536.1, from coordinate 2,221 downwards.
GCCGGTCGATGGACCGCCGCCTCTTCCCCGGCGCCTGGGACGTCGTCGGCGGCCACCTGGAGCCGGGCGAGACCGTCGAGGAGGCACTGCGCCGCGAGGTGCGGGAGGAGACCGGCTGGACCGTCTCGCACGTGCTGGCGACGGTCGGCGAGTACGCCTACACCGGGGACGACGGGTTGGCCCGCCTGGAGACCGACTTCCTGATCCGGGTGGACGGGGACCTCGACCGACCCCGGCTGGAGCCGACCAAGCACACCGCGTACCGCTGGCTCGCCGCCGACGAGCTGAGCCTGCTCGACGAGGGACGCACGCCGGGCGACGTGCTCATCCGCCAGCTGGTGACGGACGGCTTCCGGGTGCTGCGCCAGATCATCGGCGGGCCCGACGACAGGGAGTAGGGTCACCGCGAGCGCGTGACCCTCCCCGGAAGGACCACAGATGATCGGACTGGTGCTCGCCGCCGGCGCCGGACGGCGGCTGCGGCCGTACACGGACACCCTGCCCAAGGCGCTGGTCCCGGTCGACGGGGAGACCACGATCCTGGACATCGCGCTGCGCAACCTGGTCGCCGCCGGCCTCACCGAGGTGGCGGTCGTGGTGGGCTACGCCGCCGAGGCGGTACGGGCCCGGCAGCGGGCGCTGGAAGCGCGGCACGGCGTCACGCTCACCCTGGTCCACAACGACCGGGCGGAGGAGTGGAACAACGCGTACTCGCTGTGGCTGGCCCGCGACCACTTCGCGGCCGGGGCGCTGCTGGTCAACGGCGACACGGTGCACCCCGCCAGCGTCGAGAAGACGCTGCTCGCCGCGCGGGGGCCCGCCGTCCTGCTGGCCGTCGACGACGTCAAGCCGCTGGCCGACGAGGAGATGAAAGTGACCTTCGATCCCGCCGGCCAGCTCACCCGGATCACCAAACTGATGGACCCGGCCGCCGCGCACGGCGAGTACATCGGCGCCACGCTGATCGAGCCGCACGCCGCCGCCGGCCTGGCCGAGGCGTTGGAGGCCACCTGGCGGCGCGACCCGCAGCTGTACTACGAGGACGGCTACCAGGAGTATGCCGAGCGCGGCGGCGAGGTGCGCGGCGCGCCCATCGGCGCCGTGGAGTGGGTGGAGGTCGACAATCACGCGGACCTGACCCGCGCCCGGGAGATCGCGTGCCGCTACTAGCCCGCACCGTCAACACCCCGTTGGCCATCGAGGTGCGCCGGGGCGCGGTGGGCGCGATCGGTGCGCTACTGGCCGACCGGCGGATCTCCTCCGGTGGCGACGTGGCCGTGGTCGTCGGCCCCGGCCAGGGCGAGCGGGTGGCCGAGCTGATCCGGCCCAGCCTCGGGCGGGCCGACCTGTTCGTGGCCAGCGGGGGGACCCTGGACTCCGCCCAGGAGCTGGGCGACAAGCTGCGGCAGCGCTCGTACGACGCGGTGGTCGGCATCGGCGGCGGCCGGACCATCGACACCGCGAAGTGGGCGGCGTCGCGGTACGGCATCCCGATGGTCTCGGTGGCCACCTCCCTGGCGCACGACGGTATCGCGTCCCCGGTCAGCATCCTCGACCACGACGGCGGCCGGGGCTCGTACGGCGTGCACATCCCGATCGCCGTCGTGGTGGACCTCGACTTCGTGGTGGACGGCCCGGACCGGCAGACCCGGGCCGGGATCGGTGACGCGGTCAGCAACCTCAACGCGGTGGCGGACTGGGAGCTGGCCCACGAGGTACGCGGCGAACCGCTGGACGGCCTCGCAGTCACCCTGGCCCGCACCGGAGCGGAGGCGCTGGTCAACCACCCGGGCGGGATCACCGACGACGACTTCCTGACCGTGCTGGCCGAGTCGCTGATCCTGGGCGGGATCGCCATGGCCGTGTGCGGGTCGAGCCGGCCGTGCAGCGGCGGCTGCCACGAACTCTCGCACGCCATCGACCTGCTGCACCCGGGCCTCGGCGTGCACGGGGAGCAGGTGGGGCTGGGCGCCCTGTTCTGCACCTTCCTGCGCGGCGACACCGCCCGCTTCGCCCAGCTCGCCGCGTGCCTCGCCCGGCACGGCCTGCCCAGGTTGCCGGCCGACCTGGGGCTGACCGACGACGAGTTCGTGGCGGTCGTACTGCGGGCGCCGAGCACCCGGCCGGACCGGTACACCATCCTGGAACACCTGGACCTGGCTCCCGCACAGGTCCGGGCGCGGCTGGCAGACTACGCCGGTGCCCTTGCCCGCCTCCACGC
>DATMJT010000535.1:0-2538 GCA_035553735.1 Pilimelia sp. | reverse complement strand
CGCCACGCCGGCGCGCATGCGCTTCTGCCCCGTGGACCTTCCCGAATCCTGGCGACGCGCGTTCGCGCACGGCCGCCTGCGGACGATGCCCGGGGAACAGCTCTTCCCCCTCGGCGGCAGCGCCACCGGCACCACGCTGCTGGCCTGGTCCCGGACGGTCACCGGCGCGGACGTGTCCAGTGCCGTGGTGGAGTTCCGCGGGCGGGAGCGGGTCCGCACCGTGCTGCGCCTCGGCCCGCAGGACACGGCCACCAGCACGAGTTCGTCGTTCGACGGCCGCTGGTACGTCTTCGGCGTGGTCCGCTCGACCGACCTCGGCCACGGGGAGGTGTACGCGTGGGACTCGCGGGCCGCGGGCGCGCCCGTCCGCCTCGCCCGGCACCGGGTCGGCCGGGACGGGGCCGCGGTGCGGACCCCGTCCACCCCGGTGGTGCACGCCGGCCACGCCGCCTGGACGCAGCCGGTGGACGACGCCGGCGCACGCCGGGAGCTGCACCTCTACTCGCTTCGGGACGGCAGGGGCTCGGTCGTCCGTCGGGGCCCGGTCGCGCCGCCGGCGCGCATCGGGACGCTGCTCGTGTGGGGGGAGCCGACCGAGGCGGGGTCCGATCCGCGGTGGCGCGCCGCCGACTTCGCCACCGGGCACCCGGCACCGCGGCCAGGGGCTCGGGCAGCGGTGCTGGGCGCGTCGTCGGTGGCCGCGGACGACGACGGGGGCACGGTGGCCTGGACGAGCGGTCGGACCGTGTACGCCTGGCGGGCCGGCTGGCCCGAACCGAGGATCGTCTTCGACGCGCCCGCCACCGGCAACCCGGTGGACCGGGCCCAGGTGGCGGGTCCCCTGGTGACGTTCGGCGACCCCACCGCCCAGTACACGGTGGACCTGCGCACCGGCGGCTACGCCAGGATCACGCCGGAGGGCGGCGGCAGCACCCTGGGCTGGGGTTCGCAGCTGGCGGTCACCTTCCCGCCGAGCAGCAAGTTGGCCGGTGACGCCCGCAGCAGCGTCGTGGACGTCAGGGACCTGCCGCCCCTGCCCGGCTGCCCCTGAGCCGGCCGATGGTCGTCAGCCGACGGCGCGGCGCAGGTAGCGGGCGCAGTCGTTGTTGACGTTGCTCCAGGACACCCCGAGGACGCGGCGGGCCGAGGCGTCCAGGCCGCCGCCGGGCTCCAGCACCACCGCGGAGTAGAACGCCATGAGCTTGGCCCGGCCGAACCGCTCGGCGATCCGGCGTACCGCGTAGTAGCTGATGCCGTACTTGGCGCCGACCTGCCACTCCGGGGTGCCCTGGGTGGGCGGGCCGACGTTGACCTGCCCGTTCCACCGGGTCTGGTTCAGGTAGCGCCGCACCACGGTGCGCCCGTCGTAGGTGGCCAGCGGGCGGCCGTTCTCCTGGATGTACTCGGCCATCCCCTCGATCAGCCAGAAGTTGCCGTCGTAGCGGATGTTCCTGCTGTTGAGGGTCACGACGTGGCCCAGCTCGTGGCGCAGCAGCTCGTCGAGGAAGCCGTCCTCGATCTTGCTGACGTTGAGCACGACCTCCAGGCGCCGCTCGCCGACCGGCTTGGCGAAGCCGACGGCCCAGGCCGGCAGGCCGCCGCCGTACCAGCGCTTCCACTCCGCCGGCCCGGCCAGGAAGATGCGGTACCGGTCCGGCGGGCTGCCCCCGGGCAGGACGAACTTGTCGGCGTTGGCCGCGGCCTTCTCGGCCTCGCGCAGCAGCGCGGGCAGCCGCGACGCGTGCGCCTCGGTCGCGGCCACCACGGTGCGCTTGCCCGCCAGAGCCCGCAGGTTGCTGATCTCCCACGGGCGCGGGCCGTTGCCGTCCTCCGCGGAGGCGCCGTAGCGCAGCAGCCGCGGCCCCGAGGCGGTCTCGACCCAGGTGGTGTCGACGAAGACCGAGTCGGGCACGCAGTCCGCCGCGACGAAGCAGTAGCCGACGGCGACCCGCGCCGACCACTCCTGTCGTCCGCCGCTGCGGCTCGCCGGGCTCGGCCCGCGGACGATCTCCTGGGTGTACTTGACGGTCCTCAGCTCCCGCAGCGACCCGTACCGCCGGGTCAGCTCGCCCGGCAGCGTGGTCGCCTTGGCGTCCACGGGCGAGAGGAACTTTCGCAGGTTCCCGCCGAGCAGCGCGGCGGACTGGGCGTCGAGGGCCTCGGTGATGCGCTCCCGCACCCAGGGGATCCGGTCGTGCAGCGGCGCGTCGGCGCGCGGGCTGGGCGCCGGCCCGCGCCCGTCGGAGCGGCTGCCGCCGGCCTGGACCGCGTCCGCACCGAGCGGCAGCCGGCTGACCACGAAGGCGGCCGGGGCCACGCACAGCAGCAGGACGGCGACCACGCCCAGGGCCAGCCAGATCGGCCACCTGCCGCGCCGGGGCGCAGGCGGGGGCGGCAGCGGGGGCGCCTGGTAGCCCCAGCAGTAGCTGCCGTCCGGCGGACCGGGCTGCGCCGGGATGTCCCACGGGCCCCGCGGGGCGACGACACCCGGCGGGGCCGGCGGGATGCCCGGTGGCCGGAACTGGACCGGGATGGGCG
>DATMJT010000534.1:0-2404 GCA_035553735.1 Pilimelia sp. | reverse complement strand
GTGTAAGCGACCAGGCGGGGGCCGTCCGGGCCGGGGCGCAGCGCCGCGGCGGCCCGGCCGACCGCGGGGTGCTCCAGCAGCCGCGCCTCGACCTCGCCGAGCTCGATGCGGTACCCGCGCAGCTTGACCTGGTCGTCGATCCGGCCGAGGAACTCGACCTGCCCGTCCGGCCGGTACCGGCCGAGGTCGCCGGTGCGGTACAGCCGGGCGCCCGGCGGGCCGTACGGGTCGGGCAGGAAGCGCTGCGCGGTCAGCGCCGGGCGGTGGAGGTAGCCGCGGGCGACGCCGGCCCCGCCGAGGTAGATCTCGCCCGGCACGCCGACCGGCACCGGCGCCAGGTCCGCGTCGAGCAGGTACAGCCGGGTGTTGGCCAGGGGGCGGCCGATGGTGACCTCGTCGACCGGGTCGGCGATCCGCTGCGCGGTGGACCACACCGTCGCCTCGGTCGGGCCGTAGAGGTTCCACAGGGCCCGGACCCGGGGGCGCAGCTCCCGGGCGAGCGGCACCGGCAGCGGCTCGGCGCCGCAGAGCCCGACGACGCCGGGGTCGGCGAACCCGGCCTCGCACAGCAGGCGCCACGTCGTCGGGGTGGCGTGCACGTGGCTCACCCGGTGCCGTCGGACCAGGTCGCACAGGGCGGCGCCGTCCCGCGCGTCCGCCTCGGTGGCCAGCACGCCGGTGCCCCCGGTGACCAGCGGCAGGAACAGCTCGGGCTTCGACATGTCGAACGCGGCGGAGGCCAGCACCAGCCAGGTGTCGCCGGGGCCGCTGCCGAGCCGGTCGGCGAGTGCGTCCAGCAGGTTGGCCAGGGCGCCGTGGGTGACCTCGACGCCCTTGGGCCGACCCGTCGACCCGGAGGTGTAGACCACGTACGCCGGGTCGTCGGGGTGCGGCGCCGGTGCGTCGCCGCGGGCGCCCCGCCCGGCGGCGGCAGGGCCGTGGCCGGGCGTGCGGGCGTGGCCGTCGCCACCGTCGTCGGCGGCGGGGTCGGGCAGCGGCAGCACCCGCGGGCACCGGTGGGTCAGCTCCGGCGCCAGGCCGCCGTCGCTGACCAGAACGTCCGGCGCGGCGTCGTCGAGCAGGTACGCCAGCCGGGCGGCCGGATACTCCGGGTCCAGCGGCACGTAGGCCGCGCCGGCTCTGAGCACGCCGAGCAGTCCGGCCAGCAGCGCCGGTGACCGTCGGCTGTGGACGGCGACCCGGCTTCCGGCGCGGACCCCCAGCCGACGCAGCCGGTCGGCCAGCGCGGTGGCCGCGCGGTCCAGCGCGGCGTAGCTGGTGACGGCGCCGGCGAAGACCAGGGCCGGGGCGTCTGGGTGCGCGGCGGCCCGGGCGGCGAACCGTTCCGGTACGGTGCGCCCGTCGCCCGGCGCGGCGGTGGCGTTCCACGCGACCAGCACGCGCTCCCGCTCCCGGGCGTCCAGCAGCGGCAGCGCGCCGACCCGGCGGTTCGGGTCGGCGACGGCGGCGGCCAGCGCGGTGCGCAGGTGCCCGGCGATGCGGACCACGTCCGCCTCGGCCAGGGTCCGCGGGCTGTACTGCCACCGCAGCGCGAGGCGCTCGGGGCGGTCGACGGCCTGCAGGTGCAGCGCGTTGCGGGCCGCGCCGTTGAAGGCCGCCCACTCGACGTGGGCGTCCAGCCCGGGGAACGTCGCCGCCACGCTGCTGCGCCGGTAGCTGACCGACACCGGCGCCAGTGCGCTCCGCGGGGGGACGGCGGCCACCCGGGCCAGCGGGACGTCCCGCACCGGGTAGACGTCCCGCAGCGCCGACCGGGTGGCGGCGACGAGGGCGGCGAACGGCCCGGCGGCCGCCGGGCGGGCGGCGACGGGCAGTTCGTTGACGAACAGGCCGATCAGGTCGCGGGTGTCCGCGGTCCGGGTGCCCAGGTCGACCGCCACGACGGGCTCGGCGTTGCCGTACCGGAAGAGCACCGCGTGCAGGGCGGCCAGCAGCACCTCGAACCGGGTGGCGCCGAGCCGGGTCGCCAGGGTGTCGAGCCCGCCGCGCAGGGCGGCATCGACCACCACGTCCACGGTGCGCCCCTCGTCCGCGCCGCGCTGCTGGCGCAGCAGGCCCGGCAGGACCAGGTCGGCGGGCTCGCGCCAGCGTGCGGCCCAGAACCGCCGCGCCTGCCGCTCGCGGGCGGCCAGGCGACCGGCCTCGCCGGCCGCGTGCGCGGCGTACGAGGTCGGCAGCGGCGGCAGCTCGGGGGTGCGGCCGCGGACGTACCCGGCGTAGAGCTCGCCGAGGTCGCGGACCAGGATGTCCTTCGACTGGCCGTCGAAGACCAGGTGGTGGGCGACCACGAGCAGCAGGTGCCGGGTCGGTGCGAGCGGGTGCAGCACGAACCTGGCGAGCGGTCCGGTGCCCAGGTCGAACGGCCGGGCCGCCGCCTGCGCGG
>DATMJT010000533.1:0-10927 GCA_035553735.1 Pilimelia sp. | reverse complement strand
CGCCGGACCACCAGCGTGAGCACCGGTCGGCCGGTGCGGTACTCGGCGGAGCGGAACCGGGCGACGTCGTTGACCACGGGCGCGGTGACGGCGAAGGAGTAGCTGCCCGCCTTGGTCACCACGGGGCGCACGTCGAAGGTGACGGTGGCCGCATCCCGGGCCGGTCGCACGGTGGCGACGGCGGCGCCGAGCGCCGGGCGGTTCTGGGCGGTCAGCTTGCGCTCCGTCCAGGCCGTGCTGGCCACCTTGGACAGCCGCACGAGCGGCGGCAGCCGGTGCTCGTCGCGGGTCAGCGTCAGCTCCGCGCGCTCGACGACCGCGCCGGCGGGCAGCGTGCCGACCGAGAACTTCAGGTAGGTCACCGCCGTGTCCTGGCCGTACGCACCGGCGACCAGCTTGGTCGCCGCGCCGGAGTTGAAGGTCGGTCGGTTGCTCCACGAGTAGGCGTCGTCGACCGCGCCGTAGGAGAGCGTCTGCCGGGTGGTGGCGGCGCTGGCGGAGCCGGCGCCCAGAGCGATGCCGGTGATCGCAACGGCGGACGCGAGGGTCGGCAGCAAGAGCCGGGTGGCCGCACGTCGCGTGGCGGTGAACCGGGTGGTGGTTCGCGTGGTCACGTCTGTTTTCTCCTTGCCGAGTCGTCGTCCGTCCGGTGCGGACATGTCGAGACTCGGCCCGGAGGATGTCGGTTACGGGTGAGCGGGCGTTGCCGTTGGGGTGCCGGCAGGCCGAATGGTCGACAGGGCACGCGCGGCAACCGATCGGCACCGGGACGCCCACCCCGGTGCCACCGAAGCGGCGGCTGAAGATCCCTAAGGCGGCTCCGCGCCGGAGTCGATCCTGTGTCTGTCAGGTCCGCACTCCCCGCACCGCCCGAGGAGGTTCCCCATGAGGCAGATCCTGTTGCCGCCCCGGCTCGACGTCGCGCCGTCGCTCGACGAGCGGTGCGACCGCTGCGGCGCGGCGGGCAAGCTGTCGCTGCGCCTGGTCCAGGGCGGGCGCCTGGTCTTCTGCGGCCACCACGCGAACCGGCACACCGAGGACATCCTGTCCCGCGCCGCTCAGGTGGTCGTCGAGGACGGCTTCGACTGGTGGGGCGCCGACCGGACGGTCCCGTCCGTCGGATGAGCCGGCGCCGCCTATTCGCTAGGGTCTCCAGGCATGGCTGGGAAGACGCTCGACCTCCTCGACGACCTGCACCCTTACCTGGAGGCGCACACCACCGCCCCGGACCCGCTCATCCTTGAGCTGATCGAGGAGACCAGGCGGCGCTTCGGCGCCGCCTCCCGGATGCAGATCTCCAAGCAGCAGGCCACCCTGCTGACCATGCTGGCCCGGTTGGTCAACGCCCGCCGGGCCGTCGAGGTGGGCACCTTCACCGGGCTGTCGTCCATCTCGGTGGCCCGGGCGCTGCCCGCGGACGGCCGGCTGCTCTGCCTCGACGTCTCCGAGGAGTTCACCTCGATGGCCCGGGAGTACTGGGCCAGGGCGGGGGTCGCCGACCGGATCGAGCTGCGCCTGGGCCCGGCGACCCGCTCGCTGGCGGAGTTGCCCACCGAGCCGCACCTGGACCTGGCGTTCATCGACGCCGACAAGCCCAACTACGGCAACTACTGGGCCGAGCTGGTGCCGCGGATGCGCCAGGGTGGGCTGATCATCGTCGACAACGTGCTCTGGAAGGGCAACGTCCTGCGCCCGGAGCCGGCGGACGTCGACGCCACGGCGCTGGCCCGGTTCAACGACGAGGTCGTCCGCGACGAGCGGGTGGACGTGGTCATGCTGCGCTTCGCCGACGGACTGACGCTGGCCCGCCGCCGCTGACGCCGCCGGCCGCACCCGGCGCCGGCCGCTCCTGCCGGTGGGCGGCCGCGGCGCACCCTTTGCCAGGCCGCCGCGGGCGGCGGCCCGGCGGGAGCGGGCGGGTCAGCGGTCGTAGCGGGTCAGCCCATACTGCCGGATCAGGCCGTTGACCGACCTGGCGTAGCCCGGGGCGGTCGCGTAGCCGGCCCGGTGGATGGCCTCGGTGAACCGCTGCGGATCCCGGGTGTGCGCGAAGGCGGGCCGGTAGCGCGGGTTCACCACCAGGAACCGGCCGTGGTCGCGCACCGAGTCGCCGAGCGAGCGGTAGACCCGGAAGGTCGCCGTGGTCCGGAAACACCGGCTGCGCTCGCACTCGGTGGTGGGGTACGCCCGGCAGCCCACGGCGATCGGGCCCGGCGTGCCGAAGCACTTGATGCCGAAGTAGTTGTGGTCGGCGCTGGCCAGGCTGCTGCGGCCCCACCCGGACTCCAGGATCGCCTGGGCGATGGTCACCGAGGCGGGCACCCGGTGCTCGCGCATGCTGGCCCGGGCCGGTCCGGCGACCCGGGCGATGAACTCCGCCGGGGTCGCCGCGATCGGGTCCGGCCCGTTCCGGCACGCCGGCAGCGCCGGCCGGGCCGGGCGCCAGGCGACATAGGCGTCGGAGACATACCGGCCGTCGGCCAACCGATCCCAGGTGGCCGTGCGGCGCACGTGGCCGCTGATGTGCTCGCCGGTCAGCTGGCAGACCACCGTGAGTCGGCGCCCGTCGGGCACGGTTGCGGTCCGGGCGTGGGCGGTCGAGGCGCCGGCCCGCACGTTCAGCGGCCCGCCGCCGGTGCTGGCGGTGGCCACGGCCGCCGCGGCGGCGCGCGGCGGCGGCGCGGCCGCGCCCCGGCAGGTCGGCACGGCGGGGCGGGACGGACGCCAGGCCACGTAGGCATCCGAGACGTACCGGCCGTCGGCCAGCCGGTCCCAGGTGGCCGTGCGGCGCACCCGGCCCCAGATCAGCTGGCCCGGCACCTGGCAGGTCACGGTGATCCGCCGGCCGGACGGCAGTCCGGCGACCCGCGGGTAGCCGGTGCCCGGTCCGGTCCGGACGTTGAGTGCCACGCCCCCGGTCTGCACCGTGGCCACCGCACCGGCGGCGTGCGCCTCGGGCGCGTACGCCACCGCCCCGGCCGGCACGGTGGCCAGCCCGAGCACGGCCGCCATCAGCCGCACCATCCACGTTCGCTGCACTGCTCGCCCCCCCGTCGTCGGCGCAGCCGCGCGCGGCGGCCGCGGTGCGGCGCGGACGCCGCACACCGGGGGGATGGTGTGACCGCTGGGTGCCGGGCGGCAGCCCGACGGCCTTCGTCTTACGATTACTAACCGTATTCACATCCTTTACGGTTAGTGTTGGATTTGGGCAAAAACCGCCTGATGCGGCGGCTGCCCCCGTATCCGCCGGGAGATCACCGGGAGGGGTCGCCGGTGCCACACCGACCGCACGCCGGCCGCCTGCCGGATCTCCTCGGCGTCGGGGCGGGGCTGATCGCCGCCGTGCTGGGCGCCGCCGCGCTCGCCGCCTGGGCGGTGGAGCGCCCGGAGCTGGTGCGCGCCGCCCTGGACCCGATGCCGCCCGCGCCGCTGTCGGGCCTCGCGCTGGTCGTCGGCGGCATCGCGGTGCTGCTGCTACGCCTGGGCCGCAGCCGCCGGGGCACCGCGTGGTGCGGGCGGGGCCTCGGGCTGGTCACCGCCGGTATCGGCGGCATCGGCCTGGCCGAGCGGCTGGCCCGGGCCGAGGTGGGCCCCGTGCGCGAGGTGTTGGCGGCGGCCCTGGGCCGCGCCGCCGGGGACGCCCCGCCCCCCACCTGGACCGCCTCGCTCGGCCTGGTACTCGGGGGTCTCGCCCTCGCCGCGGTCGACTCGCGGCTGCACCGCCGGCTCACCTGGACCCAGGCGCTGGCCCCGGCCGCCGTGGCGATCGGCCTGGTGACCCTGCTGATCCGGCTCATCCAGGGTGGCGTCGCGCCGACCGCCGCCCCGCTCACCACACTCCCGCTGCTCGTGGCGGGCGGGCTGGTGATGATCGGCACCGCGGCGGTCCTGGTCCGGCCCCGCGAGGCGATGCTGCGACCGTTCACCAGCCTCGGGCCCGGCGGCACCGTGGCGCGCTGGCTCGGCCCGGCGCTGATCCTGCTGCCGTTCGGCGTCGCCGGCGTCGGCGCCGGGCTGTACCGCGTCGGCGTCCGCCCGCCGGGGCTCGTCCTCACGCTGAGCGCCACGATGTTCATGCTCACCGTCGCGCTGCTGGTCGGCGCGGCGGTGCAGGTGCTCGACGACGCCGACGACCGCCAGCGCAGCCTGGTCACCGCGCTGGCCGCGGAGCGCGACTTCACCACCGCGCTGCTGCAGTCGCTCAACGAGGGCGTGGTGGTCTTCGACCGGGACCTCACCGTCATCGACGTCAACGCGCGCTGGTGCCGGCTGGTCGGCCTGGACCGGGGCCAGTTGCTCGGGCAGCGCCCGCCGTACCCGTGGCAGCCGCCGGGCGAGGCCAACCCGCTGCCCTTCGGCGCGGTGACCGGCGACGTCGACCGGTACGTCCAGCGGCCCGACGGCACCCGGGTGCCGGTGCTGGCGTCGATGGCCCCGGTGCTGGACACCGCGGGGCGCCCCCGCGCCTTCGTGGCGAGCTTCGTCGACATCACCGACCGCAAGCGGGCCGAGGAGGCGCTGGCCGGGCACGCCGCCGAGCTGGAGGGCGCCAACGAGTCCCTGCTGCGCACCAACGAGCAGCTGGCGGAGGCGGCCCGGTTCAAGGGCGACCTGATGTCGATGGTGTCGCACGAGGTGTCCCAGCCGCTGAGCTCGGTGGCGAGCCTGTCCGAGCTGTTGAGCGCCGAGTGGCCGGAACTGCCGGACGACACGCGCCGGGACCTGGCCCAGAAGATCGACCGGAACACCCGCCGGCTGACCACGATGATCAACGACATGCTGCTGCTGTTCCGGCTCGATGCCGGGATCGTCAGCGCCCGCCGGGCCGCGGTGCCGATCGGCGAGGTGGTCGACACCCTGATCGAGGCCCGGCCCGACGCCGGGATCGTCGCACACGTCGACCCGGACCTGTGCGCCCTGGTCGACCGCGGCCACCTGTGGCAGGTGCTCGGCAACCTCGTGGACAACGCGGCCCGGTACGGACAGCCCCCGATCGAGATCAACACCCACCGGACCGAGGACGAGGTCGTGGTGACCGTGCGGGACCACGGCCCGGGCATTCCCGCGGAGATCGTGCCGCACCTGTTCGACCGGTTCACCAGCGCCCGCTCCGGCACCCGGGCCAAGGGCAGCGGCCTGGGGCTGTTCATCGTCCGGCACCTGGTCGAGGTCAACGGCGGCAGCATCGGGTACGAGCGGGCCGAGCGCGGCGCCCGCATGGTGATCCGGCTGCCGCACGCCCAGCCGGTCCCGGCGGCCTGACCGCCGATCCCGGGGCCCATACCTCCGGGCCCCGGGACCTGACCGCCGGGCCTGGGGCCGCGCCGGACCGGCCGGCGGACCGGAGCCGGCGCGGGGATCGTGTCGTCAGACCCGGCCGGAGCCGCCCGGCCGGCGGGCGTCCGGTCCGGCCGAGCCGGCAGCCGCGTCGACGTCCCGGTCGTTGCCGGAGTCCCGCAGGGCCTCGACGCCCACGTCGTCGCCGTGGGCCGGCGTGATGCCGCCGAGGTCCGCGGCGCCCGCGGCCGGCTGCGCGGCGCCCACGCCTGCCGCCAGGTCGCTCGCCGCGGCACCCGCGGCGCCCGTCATGGCATCCGCAGCGCCCGCCGCGGCACCCGCAGCGCCCGTCATGGCACCCGCGCCGCCCGTCATGGCATCCGCGCCGGTCGCCGTCTCGCCCGTCTCCAGGTAGCGCTTGAGGCCGTCCAGGTCGGCCTTGAGCCGGCGGCGGAGCGCCTCCTCGGCGTGGGCGTCGCTGGGCAGCAGCGCGCGGGCGTCGGCCGACAGCTCGGCGACGATCCGGGTCCGGTCGGCGCCCAGCGGCGCCAGGGTGATCGCCTCGGCCAGCCGGGTGGGGCCCGTCGCCCGCCAGGCCACCCGCTTGTCGAGCGTGCAGTCCGTGATCCTGGCGTCGAACTCGGTCCGGCGCCCGCCCAGCTCCATGACCCAGTGGGTGACGTCCGCGGACACCTGGCGGACCTCCCGCACCCCGGTCATGAACCGTGGGTAGCTCTCCAGGTCCGCCAGCTGCTCGTACGCGGCGTGCACCGGCACCCGCACCTCGACCGACTGGTGAATCGTGTTCATGGTCTCCTCCTCGTGCCCGCCAGTGAGCAGGTGGTGGAGGAACCGCCGGAGGGGCCGGCAGGCCGAGCGTACCGGGCCGGCACCCCACGGTGCGGCCGAACCGGCGGGGCCGAACCGGCCGGGCGGCAGCTCAGGCCGCGCCGACCACCGGCTCCGCCACGACGAGCCCCGAGAGCACCCGCGCCACGTAGCGCCACTGGCCCAGCTGCGCGGCGTCCCGGGCGTCGCTGGCGGCGGCCAGCGGCACGCCGGCCGCGGCGAACTGCCGCGCCAGCCGCACCGAGGGCGTACGCCAGGCCTCGCTCACCTCGACGACCGTGCCGGTGACCCGGCAGGCATCGATCATCGGGACGAACGCCGACTCGTCGACCTCGGACTCGTCGATGCCGAGCTGCCAGAGCACGTTGAGCGGCCGGGCCAGCTGGGTCGGGGCGTACCGGCTGGCCCGCTCCACCGCCCGGGCCGTGGTGGCGACCGCCAGCTCGACCACGTCGGCGCGGCTCAGCACCCCGGCCCGCAGCAGGTCCTGCAGGCAGCGCACGTCGGCCGGGCCGGACGCCAGCGGCAGCCGCGACACGGCGACGGAGAGCAGGTCCAGCCCGCTCAGGTCGATGGGGAACTCCATCCAGCCGTCGGGCCGGGCGACCTCGACCTCGACCGCGATCCGCAGCTCCAGCTCGGTGCGCTGCTGGGCCCGCAGGATCGACTTCTGGTAGACGGGCAGCCAGGCCGAGGCCGGGGTCGCGATGTCGCCGAAGGTGAGCGCTTCGAGCCCGACGCGCTCGGCGGCGGTGACCACCGCCCCGACGCTGTCCCGGCCGATGGCGAACCCGGTGTGCGCGTGCGCGTCCAGGGCGAGGTCGATCAGCGGCCCGCCGGACCGGGCCGGGCGCGCCACCACAGGGACAGTCTCCGAGGCCACGCCCACTCCTTTGCGCACCGCCCCGCCCGGCCGGTGCGGCGCGTCGGCGCGCGCCCGGTGGCAGGTGGGGGTCCATCCTGGTCGACACCCACGATCGCCCACGCCGACGGTGCGCAACGGTGTCGCTCGGGTGCAGTCACGGTGTGGCCCCTCGGGCACCCCGCGGGCCGCCCGACGCGATCGCTCCGCCGGGCACCGGTCGCCGCCGGCGACCCGGCTACCGACCCTAGTCGCCGCTGGGCTTGCGGTAGCGGTAGCCGAAGCCGCGCACGGACTCCACGGGCGAGGCGTCGGGGTCGGTCCAGCCCAGCTTGCGGCGCAGGCGCAGCACCGCGAACTTGACCCGCTCCTGGCCGATGCCGGTCGGGTCGTCCCAGGCCTGGGTGAGCAGCTGGTTGGGGCTCAGCACCGCCCCGGCGTGCCGGACCAGGGTGTTGAGCAGCCGGAACTCGGTCGGGGTGAGGCGTACCTCGGCCCCGTTGACGTAGACCCGGCGGCCGGTGGGGTCCAGGTGCAGCACGCCGTCGTCGTACACCTGGCTCGCCCACGAGGTGGCCGACGTGGAGCGGCGCAGCAGCGCCTCCACCCGGGCCAGCAGCTCGGCGTTGGCGAACGGCTTCGTCAGGTAGTCGTCGGCCCCGCTGCGCAGGCCGCGCACCTTGTCCGTCTCCTGACCGTGCGCGGTGAGCACCAGCACCGGCACGTCGCTGATGTCGCGCAGCCGCTCCAGCACCTGCCAGCCGTCCATCTCCGGCAGGCCGACGTCGAGGATGACCAGGTCCGGGTGCTCCGCGTACGCCTCCCGCAGGCCGGCGCGGCCGTCGCGGGCGTGCCGGACCTCGTAGCCGGCCCGGGTGAAGAGCAGCTTCAGGGCCAGCGAGATATCCGGGTCGTCCTCCACCACCAGCAGCCGGCTCACGGACCATACTATAAAGCACATTTAGGAGCTACCTGGCGTAGCCGCCTATAACGACGGTAGCCTTGGGGGACAGGGCACGCGCCGGGCCGAGAGGATCGTGATGTCGAGGCCCACCACCCAGGGCGCCACCCCCGGCACCGCCACCGGTGCGGTCCGTTCGGGCGCCGATGCGGTCCGTCCGGGCGCCGGGGCGGCCGGTTCGGGCGCCCGGGCGGCCGGTTCGGGCGCCGGGCGCCGCGACCAGACCGACGGCGGCGGCGACCAGGTGGACGCCGCCCGGCTGGTCGCCTCCATCAACAGCCTCGAGGTCGGCGTCCTGGTGGCCGACGGCGACCACCGGGTCCGGCTCGCCAACTCCGCACTGGTCCGCCTGTTCGACCTGCGGGTGGACCCCGACCAGCTGGCGGGTGCACCGCTGCCCGGCCGGCGCCCGGCCGCGCCGCCGCCGGGCCCGCCCCCCGAGCCGGCCGCCGCCTGGGCGGAGCTGGGGCTGGTCACCGGGGACGACACCACGGGCACCCGGGAGGTCCGGCTCGGCGACGGCCGGGTGCTGGAGTGCACCGCCACGGCGATCACCCTGGAGGGGGCGGCCAGCGGACGCCTGTGGCTGCTGCGCGACGTCACCGCCGCCGCGCACGCGCGAGAGGCCCTGCAGGAGCACAACGAGCGGCTGGCGGCGCTGTCCGCGCTGAAGAGCGAGTTCATCGCGATCGTCTCGCACGAGCTGCGCACGCCGCTGACCTCGATCGCCACCTTCACCGAGATGCTCAGCGGGCCCGGGGAGCTGACCTCCCCGGACGCCCCGCGGGCGGTCGAGGTGATCGCCCGCAACACCGACCGGATGCTGGTCCTCATGCAGGACCTCACGCTGCTCGCCCAGCTGGAGACCAGCGGCCGGGCGGCGCCCTCGGGCGCCGTGGACCTCGCCGACCTCGTCCGCGAGGTCGGCGACTCGATCGACTCCGGCCGGCGGGTGGTCCGGGTCCGGCCGGACATCACCGACGGCCCGCGCATCTCCGGCGACGAGGACCTGCTGCGCCAGCTCGTGCACGCCATCGCAGGCACCGTGGCCTGCTGTGCGGCCGAGGACGAGGTGACCCTGCGCGCCCGGGTCGACGGCGGGGGCTGGACGGTGTCGGCCACCGCGCCCACCGACGAGTTCATCACCGCCGAGCAGCTGCTGGCCACGCCGCTGCCCGTACTCGACGACGCCTCCCGGCGGCGCAGCGCCGCCCTGTCCATCCTGCTGGCCCGGGCGATCGCCCAGAGCCACGGCGGCACGCTCACCGCCGAGGTGCAGGCCGCGGCCGCCGCGACCATCACCGTCCGGCTGCCGCTGACCGACCCAGGCGCTCCCGAGTAGCACCCGCCGCGCACCGGTTCCCGACCAGTCCGCGCCGATGGTCAAGGCATGCCAGCACCCATCCCTCCGGCCCGGGTTCCGGGCCACCGCGCCGGCCTGCCCGCGCCCGGCACGCCGGCCCTCCAGCCGGTCCCCCACGTTCGCCTCGTGGCCGTCGACGCGCACGAGGTGGCCCGCCTCGGCATGGCGTACCTCGCGCACCGCAGCGTGGGCGTGGTGCTCGTCGGCCAGGCGAGCACCGCCGCCGAGGCGCTGGAGGTCATCGACGCCACCCACCCGACCGTGGTCACGATCGGCGCCGAGCTGGCCGACCTGCCCGGCCTGGCCGCCGGCCGCCAGCTACGGGCCTCGTACCCGACGCTGGGCCTGGTGCTGGTGACCGTCGAGTCGGACGACGAGCTGCTGGCCCGCGCGGCCGAGGCGGGGTTGTCCGCGCTGGTGGCCCGCTCGGCGCCGCTGGCCACCCTGGCCGCCACCATCCGGCAGGCGTCGCAGGAGCCGCAGCGGTTCCGGGCACCGGGCGCGGCGCTGCTGCCCCGGGTGCGCCGCTCGGACCTGCCCGCGCTCAGCGCCCGGGAGCGCCAGGTGCTCGCCCGCCTGCCCCAGGGCGAGACCCTGGAGGTCATCGCGGACTCGCTGGACGTGAGCCGGCGGACGGTGAAGACCTACGTCTCGCGCATCTACACCAAGCTCCAGGTGCAGAACCGGGCCCAGGCCGTGGTGGTCGCGGCCCGGCACGGCCTGCTGCCCCCGGCCTGAGCCGGACCACCACCGCCGGCGAGCCGGACCACCGCGCAAAACCCGCGCACGGCACGCCGGGGCGGCGCGCCGCCCGGTAGCGTCAGGAGCGGCGGGCGGGCGCGGACCCGCCGCAGCCACGGCACGACGGGTGGGACTGGGTGATGCTGGACAGCCGCCTTCTGCACCACCTGGCGGCCTGGCTCGGACAGTGGCCGCCGGGCCAGCCGCTTCAGGTGGTCGGCTCCACGCGCCGGGAGTTGCCCGGCTGGGACGGCCGGCTGCACCCGGCGATCGGGGTGGCCTCCCCGGAGCGCGGCGTGCTGTCGGTGTCTCCGCAGTGGACGAAGCTGGTGCGCGGCCTCGCCCGCGACGGTCTGGAGCACCTGCTGGCGGACCTGCCCGCCGCGGTCGGCTGTCCCGGGTACGGGGTCTACCACCGCGTGTTCCGGTGGACGCTGCGACCCGCTCCGCTGGCCGACGCCGGCGAGTGGCTGCCCGCCGACGACCCGGCGGTTCCCCCCTGGCTGCGGGTCTTCGGCGGTGAGGTCCTGGTGGCCCGGCACCCGGAGACCGGCGCCTACCAGGCAGGTCTGGGCGTCAAGCGGCACGACCGGCACGGGCGCGAGCTGGCCGTACGGGTTGCCCCGGAGGCCCGCAGCCGGGGACTGGCCCGCCGGCTCATCGCCCAGGGCGCCCGCCGGGTGCTGGACGAGGGCGCCGTGCCGACGTTGCAGCACGAGCCCGGATGCGGCGCCGCGGCGCGGGCGGCGGCCGCCGCCGGGCTGCCCGACCGCGGCTGGACGGCATACGGAGTGGCGGGCGGCGGACCCTCCGGCCGCGCACAATGGCAGACATGACGCTGCCGCTCTCGCTCCCCCGGCCCGCCGCCCGCCAC
>DATMJT010000532.1:0-9660 GCA_035553735.1 Pilimelia sp. | reverse complement strand
TGCTGGAGGTCGGCCCGGGCCTGGGGTCGCTGACCCTCGGCCTGCTGCCCGCCGCCCGGTACCCCGCGGTGGTGGCGACCGTGGCCGTGCACCCCAACGAGGCGCCGCGACTGGCGGACCTGGACGAGGCGCTGCGCGCCGTGGAGGCGCTGGCCGCCGCGCCGCGGGTACGGGGCGTCGGCGAGACCGGCCTGGACCGGTTCCGCACCGGTCCCGAGGGCCGGGCCGCGCAGGAGGCCAGCTTCCGGGCGCACATCGCCATCGCCAAGCGGTACGCCAAGCCGCTGGTCATCCACGACCGGGACGCCCACGCCGACGTGCTGCGGGTGCTGGACGCCGAGGGCGCCCCCGACACCGTGGTGCTGCACTGCTTCTCCGGCGACGCGGACTTCGCCGCGGAGTGCGTCCGCCGGGGCTACCTGCTCAGCTTCGCCGGTACGGTGACCTTCGGCAGCGCCCGCGCCCTGCGGGCCGCCGCCGCCGTCACGCCCCTGGGGCAGCTGCTCGTGGAGACCGACGCGCCCTACCTGACGCCGACCCCGCACCGGGGCAGGCCGAACGCCTCCTACCTGCTCCCGCTGACCGTGCGGGCACTGGCCGAGGTCAAGGAGGTGCCGGTGGACGAGCTGTGCGCGGCGCTGTCGGCCAACGGCGAGCGGGTCTTCGGGCCGTGGTGACCCCGGCCGGGCCGCGGCTGCTCGGCCCGGCCGAGATCCGGGCGCTGGCGGCCGAGCTCGGCGTCACGCCGACCAAGCGGCTCGGCCAGAACTTCGTGCACGACCCCAACACCGTGCGGCGGATCGTCGCGGCCGCCGAGCTGGCCGCCGCCGACGTCGTGCTGGAGGTCGGCCCGGGCCTGGGGTCGCTGACCCTCGGCCTGCTGCCCGCCGCCCGCCACGTGCACGCGGTCGAGCTGGACGCCGCCCTGGCCGCCGCGCTTCCGGCGACCGCCGCCCGGTGCGCCGGGCCGCTGGCGGAGCGGCTGAGCGTGCGGCACGCCGACGCGCTGCGGCTGCGGGCCGCCGACCTGGCCGGCGCCGGCCCGCCACCCACCGCCCTGGTGGCCAACCTGCCGTACAACGTCGCGGTGCCCGTGGTCCTGCACCTGCTGGCCGAGCTGCCGACGCTGCGGCACGGCCTGGTGATGGTGCAGAAGGAGGTGGCCGACCGGCTCGTCGCCGGCCCCGGCAGCCGGGTGTACGGGGTGCCGAGCGTGAAGCTCGCCTGGCACGCGCGCGCCCGGCCCGCCGGGCGGGTGCCGCCCGGGGTGTTCTGGCCGGTGCCCAATGTGGACTCCGGCCTGGTGGCGTTCGTCCGTCGCCCGCCGCCGGCCACCACGGCCGACCGGGACGCGGTGTTCGCCGTCGTCGACGCCGCCTTCGGCCAGCGGCGCAAGACCCTGCGTGCGGCGCTGGCCGGGTGGGCCGGCGGGGCGGACGCGGCTGCGGCGGCGCTGGCCGCGGCCGGGGTGCCGCCGGGGGCCCGCGGCGAGGAGTTGGCCGTCGAGCAGTTCGCCGCGATCGCCGCGGTCGCGCCGCGGGCGGCGGCCGGGGCCGAGTAGGCTGACCGGGTCAGTCCAGCGCCGGAGGAGGTGGCCCGCGTGAGCGCACGGCCCGGTGCCCTGGCGCGCCCGGCCCGCCCTCGCGGGAGCGACCGGGGCGGGGCCCGGTGACGGAGGCGTGGCGGCCGGAGGACGACGACCGGCCGCGGGCGGGCGCGGGCCCGGTCCGGGTCCGGGTGCCGGCGAAGATCAACCTGCACCTGGGCGTCGGCCCGCTGCGCGCCGACGGCTACCACGAGGTGTCCACGGTCTACCACGCCATCTCGCTGTACGACGAGCTGACCGCCCGCCCCGGCGACACGCTGAGCCTCACCATGGGCGGCGAGGGCACCGGCGAGCTGGCCCTGGACTCCAGCAACCTGGTGATCCGGGCCGCCCGGGCGCTGGCCGCGCGGGCCGGGGTGCCGGCGCACGCCCGGCTGCACCTGCGCAAGCAGATCCCGCTCGCCGCCGGACTGGCCGGCGGCAGCGCCGACGCCGCCGCCGCGCTGGTCGCCTGCGACGCGCTGTGGGGCACCGGGCTCAGCCGCGAGGAGCTGGCCGGGCTGGCCGCCGGGCTCGGCGCCGACGTGCCGTTCCTGGTGCACGGTGGCACCGCGCTGGGCACCGGCCGCGGCGAGGTGATCAGCCCGGTGCTGACCCGCCCGGCCGGCTGGCACTGGGTCGTCGCCGTCGCGCACGGCGGCCTGGCCACGCCGGACGTGTACCGCGAGCTGGACCGGCTGCGCGACGCCGGCGCCGCTCCGCCGCCGTTCGACGAGGCGCCCGACGAGCTGCTGGCGGCGCTGCGCCAGGCGGACCCGGCGGTGCTCGGCCGGGCCATGCACAACGACCTGGAGCCGGCCGCCCGGTCGCTGCGCCCCGAGCTGGGCGCCACCCTGGACGCCGGCAAGGCCGCCGGCGCCCTCGCCGGCATGGTGTCCGGCTCCGGTCCCACCTGCGTCTTCCTGGCCCGCGACGCCGGGCACGCCGCCGAGCTGGCCGCGGCCCTGGACGGCGCCGCCGGGTGCCGCTTCGCCCGCACCGCCACCGGCCCCGTCCCCGGAGCCCGGGTGCTCTAGCGGTGGCGAACCTCGTCAACCTGGACCGGGTGGCCAAGGGCTACGGCGCGGCCGGGCCGCTGCTGGTCGACGTCTCCCTCGGCCTCGACGACGCCGACCGGATCGGTGTGGTGGGCCTCAACGGGGCCGGCAAGAGCACCCTGCTGCGCCTGCTCACCCGCGTCGAGGCCCCGGACGAGGGGCGGGTCACCCACCGCCGGGACGCCCGGCTGGCCGCGCTGCCGCAGCAGCTCGACCTGGCGCCCGAGGCCACGGTGCGCGACGTGGTGCTGGGCACCGCCTGGCTGCCCGAGGGCTTCGGGGCCGAGCACGAGTGGGCCGGCGACGCGGGCGTGCGCACGGTGCTGGCCGGGCTGGGCATGGGGCACCTCGGGCTGGACGCCCCGGTCGGGCCGATGTCCGGCGGGGAGCGCCGCCGGGTGGCCCTGGCCGCGCTGCTGATTCGCCCGGCCGACCTGCTGGTGCTCGACGAGCCGACCAACCACCTCGACGTCGCGGGCGTGGACTGGCTGGCCCGGCACCTGCTCGGGCGGCGCGGCGCGCTGGTCGTGGTGACCCACGACCGGTGGTTCCTGGACGCGGTGTGCACCCGCACCTGGGAGGTGGCCGACCGCACGGTGCGGGCGTACGAGGGCGGGTTCGCCGCCTGGACGCTGGCCCGCGTGGAGCGGGAGCGGCGGGCGGCGGTCGCCGAGGCCCGCCGGCAGAACCTGCTGCGCAAGGAGATCGCCTGGCTGCGCCGCGGGCCGCCGGCGCGCACCTCCAAGCCGCGGTTCCGCATCGAGGCGGCCAATGCGCTGATCGCGGACGTGCCGCCGCCGCGGGACACGGTGAGCCTGCGCCGGCTGGCCACCGCCCGGTTGGGCAAGCAGGTGTACGAGCTGGACGGCGTCACCCTCGACGCCGGGCCCAAGCGGATCCTCACCGACCTGACCTGGCAGATCGGCCCCGGCGACCGGATCGCCCTGCTGGGCGCCAACGGGGTCGGCAAGACCACGCTGCTGCGCCTGCTGGCCGGGCTGCGCCCCGCGGACGCCGGGCGCTGCGTGGTGGGCTCCACGGTGCGGCCCGCGTTCCTGTCCCAGGAGCTGGCCGAGCTGCCGGGGCGGCTGCGGGTGCTGGAGGCGGTCGAGGAGGTGGCCCGCCGGGTCCGCCTCGGCGACCGGGAGCTGTCCGCCGCCCAGCTGGCCGAGGTGTTCGGCTTCGACGACCGTCGGCTGTGGACGCCGGTCGGCGACCTGTCCGGCGGCGAGCGGCGCCGCCTGCAGCTGCTGCGCCTGCTCGCCGCGGAGCCCAACGTGCTGCTGCTCGACGAGCCGACCAACGACCTGGACACCGACACCCTGGCCGGGCTGGAGGACCTGCTCGACTCGTGGCCGGGCACGCTGGTGGTGGCCAGCCACGACCGGTACCTGGTGGAGCGGGTCACCGACGCCGCGTACGGCATGTTCGGCGACGGCGCGCTGGTGCACCTGCCCGGCGGCGTGGAGGAGTACCTGGCCCGGGTGTCCGGCGCGGCGCCCCCCGCCGCCGGGGCGGGTGGCCTGCGGGTCCCCGGTGCGGCGCCCCCCGGGCCCCGCGCGCCGTCCGGCGGGCCGGCGGCCGGGTCGCCCGCCGGGGCCGGCACGGTGGCGGCCGGGTCGCCCGCCGTCGGGCCCGGCACGCCGGCGGAGGTCTCCGCCGGCGACGTCCGGGCCGCCCGCAAGGAGCTGGCCCGGCTGGAGCGCCGGGTCGCCAAGCTGGAGCAGCAGGAGGCGCAGCTGCACGAGGAGCTGGCGCGGCACGCCACCGACTACGCCCGGCTGGCCGAGCTGGACGCCCGGCTGCGCGCGGTGCGCGCCGAGCGGGCCGGCGTGGAGGAGGAGTGGTTGGCGCTGGCCGACCGGATCGGCTGATCGGGGGGCTGGCGCGGCACCGTCGGGTCGGATACGAGAGAATCCAGGCGACCGTGTCGGACCCGGGTTGGAGAACGATCACCATGCACACTCCCGTCAACCACCCGCTGCGGCCGCTGTACCGGGTGCTCGGAGGGCTGACCGGCCTGTACGTGCTGGCCTTCGGGATCGTCGGGGTGGTGCAGACCCGCGGCACCGAGCTGTTCGGGCAGCCGAGCGCCTACGCGCTGGGGCTGCGCACCAACCTGGCGTTCGCGATCCTGTCCATCGCCGCCGGCGCGATCCTCGTCGGGGCCGCTCTGATCGGCCGCAACGTCGACCAGCGGGTCAACTTCTACGGCGGCTACGCGTTCCTGGTCATGGGGATGCTGATGCTGGCGCTGCTGCAGACCGACGCCAACATCCTCAACTTCTCGGTGTCCACCTGCATCGTGTCGTTCGTGATCGGCCTGGTGCTGCTGACGGCCGGGCTGTACGGCAAGGTCGGCACCGCGGAGTTCGCCTCCGCCGAGGAGCAGCTGCGCCACGGCGGCTGACCGGCCCGCCGCCGGTCCCGGCGGCTCGTCGCCCCGCCCGCCGGCCGCGTCGCACGCCGTCCCCCCCAAGCCGCCGGGCGTCGGCGCGCGGTCAGCGCCGACGCGAGCGCAGCGCGGGGCGGGCCTCCAGGTGCGACAGCCCGTTCCACGCCAGATTGACCAGGTGCGCGGCCACCGTCTCCTTGCGGGGCTTGCGCACCTCCAGCCACCAGCGCCCGGTCAGCGCCACCATGCCGACGAGCGCCTGGGAGTACAGCTCGGCCAGCTTCGCGTCGTAGCCCCGGGTCTTGAACTCCGCGCCCAGGATGTGCTCCACCTGGTGCGCGATGTCGTTGAGCACGCTGCTGAAGTTGCCCGTCGCGGACATCACCGGCGACTCGCGGACCAGGACCCGGAAGCCGTTGGTCTCCTCCTGGATGTAGTCCAGCAGGGCCAGCGCCGCCTGCTCCAGCAGCTCCCGGGGGTGACCGGCGGTCAGCGCCGTGGTGATCCGCTCCAGCAGCGCCCGCACCTCCCGGTCCACGACGACGGCGTAGAGGCCCTCCTTGCCGCCGAAGTGCTCGTACACCACCGGTTTGGAGACCTTCGCCCGGGACGCCACCTCCTCGATCGAGGTGGCGTCGAAGCCCCGCTCCGCGAACAGCTGCCGGCCGATCAGGATGAGCTGTTCCCGGCGCTGGGCCGCGGGCATCCGGACCCGGGGTGGTCCTGACTTGGCCGCCGGGCTGCTGGAGGGACGGGTCGCGGGCACCGCCCGGCCACGGGACTCTTCGGCGCTCGCGCTCTGGGTCACCGGGCAATCCTGCCAGTCTCGATGGGACACCCGTGGCCCCCGCGCGGACGGGGGCCACGGGCGTCCGTCCGCGGCGCTGCCGCCCGCCGCCCACGCGGGCGCGTCGGGGCGGAAGCCCCGGGCGTCACCCGGACGGCCGGGCCAGCTTCGTGGCCAGCCGTTCCGGCCGCGGCCACCGCACGTCGTACGCGGCCCCGACCCTCTCCAGCAGCCAGATCACCCGCGCCGAGATGTCCACCTGCCCGCGCAGCACGCCGTGCCGGGCGCAGGTCGGGTCGGCGTGGTGCAGGTTGTGCCAGCTCTCCCCGAAGGACAGCACCGCCAGCGGCCAGAAGTTCGCCGCCTTGTCGCCCTCCCGCAGGACGAACGGCCGCTCGCCGAGCACGTGGCAGATCGAGTTGATCGACCACGTGATGTGGTGCAGCAGCCCGACCCGGACCAGTCCGGCCCAGAAGAACGCGGTGAGCGCACCCTGCCAGGACATCGTCAGCAGCCCGCCGGCCACCGCGGGCGCGGTCACCGAGGCCAGCACGAGCAGCGGGAACATCCGGTCCACCCGCTGGATGTCGCGGTCGGCGAGCAGGTCCGGGGCGAACCGCTCCCGGTTGGACAGCTCGCGCTGGAACAGCCAGCCCAGGTGCGCGTGCCACAGGCCCTTCGTCAGGCCCCAGACGCTGGGCCCGAAGCGCCACGGCGAGTGGGGGTCGCCCTCCAGGTCGGAGTACGCGTGGTGGCGCCGGTGGTCGGCGACCCACTGGGTCACGTTGCCCTCGATGGCCAGCGAGCCCGCGACGGCGAGGGTGACCCGCAGCCACCGCCTGGCCTTGAACGCGCCGTGGGTCAGGTAGCGGTGGAAGCCGACGGTGATGCCCAACCCGGCCACCACGTAGCAGACCGCGGCGATCGCCACGTCGGTCCAGCTGAGCCAGCCGCCCCAGGCGACGGGCACCGCGGCGAGGACCGCCAGGAACGGCAGGACGACGAAGGCCCACAGCGCAACGAGGATGCCGCCGGACTGGGCGCCCGAGGTGAGTGGCTTCGGGCCGGTCGCCGGTGGGCGTTCGGCCAGGGTGGTGGGGGTCATCGGGCACCTCGCAGAGCTGGCAAATCCTACGGCTACGTCACCGTAACTTACTCAACCGTAGGTTGTCTTCCGGTCGCCGCCAACCCCCTGCGCCGGACCGGCGAAACTGTCGTACGGGTGTTCTAGGGTGAGGGTATGGCGAACGGGGATGAATATGTGGACGAGCACGAAAGGCTGGCGAAAGCATCGGACCGGGGCAAACAAGGCGACCCCGAGCTGCGGCGATCGGGCGGCGCCGGGTCCGCGGAAACCCTGGCGAGCGGGGGCTCCGACTGGCTCCGCGGGTGGCCACCGGCCGACCCGCGGCGGAGCGCGGGCGAGCGGAGGGCGCGGGCCGTCGCGTTGCGCGGCGCCGGTTGGTCGGTCAACGACATCGCCGACGAGCTGGGCGTCGCCAGGTCGACGGCGTTCGCGTGGGTGGGCCACCTTCCACTGGACCGCGACACCGACCGGGCGCGCGCCAAGCGGGCGCTGGCACAGCGCCGGGCCGAGGCCCGCTGGGGCGACTACCGCCGCCAGCGCGACGCGCGGCGCGCGGCCGCGCATGCGGCGGCCGCGGCCGAGGTCGGTGTCCTCTCGGCGCGTGAGCTGCGGCTGATCGGCGCGGTCATGTACTGGTGCGAGGGCACTAAGGCCAAGCCCTGGCGCCGAGCCGAGCGGTTCACCTTCACCAACAGCGACCTTCGGCTGCTGGCGTTGTTCCTCGCCTTCGTGGAGTTGCTGGGGAGGTCGCGCACCGAGCTGACCTATCGGCTGAGCATCCACGAGTCGGCCGATGCCGAGGCAGCGACCCAATGGTGGTGCACCGCCCTCGGGCTACCGCGCGATCGGTTCCGCCAGCCCACGGTGAAGCGGCATGCCGTGCGGACCAATCGACACAACACCGGTCCTGACTACCGTGGCTGCCTCGTGATCGATGTCCCGCGTGGTCGGGAGTTCTACTGGCGGGTGGACGGCTGGATGACCGGCCTGGCGACCGCAGCCGATCCCGCCGGCAACCGCGTCGTTCCTGCCCCCGAGCCCGAGGAGCTAGGCTGAGCACCGCACCGTTCGGCCGTGGTGTAATTGGCAACACGCGGGATTTTGGTTCCCGTTTTCCAGGTTCGAGTCCTGGCGGCCGAGCTTTCCGGAATGTCGGACTCGGCTCCCCTCGGCCGGAGGGACGTATCTGGGCAGGCCCCGGCTAGCTACGATGGGTCGCGCCGCGCCGGTTCGGTCCCGTCCGCCGGCGGCGGAGGCGCCGCGTCGCCCCGCCGCCGCCTCCCGCGGCGCGACGCCAGCCCGGCCCAGAGAGGTGATGTCGTGACCCAGGTTCCGCAGCGCACGGTGATCGTCCTGGCGGCCGGCGAGGGCAAGCGGATGAAGTCCGCCCTGCCCAAGGTGCTGCACCCCCTGCTCGGGCGCACCCTGCTCGGCCACGTGCTGGCCGCCGCCGCCGCGGCGGGCGCCCACCGCACCGTGGTCGTGGTCGGCCACGGGGCCGACCAGGTCACCGCGCACCTCGCCGAGATCGCGCCGGACGCCGTCGCCGTGCTGCAGGCCGAGCAGCACGGCACCGGCCACGCCGTGCGCGTCGCGCTGGAGGCGCTGCCCGAGCTCACCGGCACGGTGGCGGTGCTCAACGGCGACGTGCCGCTGCTGCGCCCGCAGACGCTGGCCGGGCTGCTGCGCGCCCACGAGGAGGGCCGGGCCGCCGCGACGGTGCTGGCCGCCGAGGTGGCCGACCCGAGCGGGCTGGGCCGCATCGTGCGGGGCGCCGACGGCCGCCTGGAGGCGATCGTGGAGGAGCGGGACGCCACCGACGCGCAGCGCCGCATCCGCGAGGTCAACGCCGGCATCTACGCGTTCGACGCCAAGCTGCTCGGCGCGGCTCTGGGCAAGCTCTCCCGCGACAACGACCAGGGCGAGGAGTACCTGACCGACGTCCTGGGCCTGCTGGCCGGCGCCGGCGAGGCGGTCGGGGTGCGGGTGGCCGAGGACCCGGCGGAGACCCTGGGCTGCAACGACCGCGCCGAGCTGGCCGGGCTGCGGGCCCGGCTGCGCGACCGGGTCAACGACTCCTGGATGCGCGCCGGGGTGACGATGCTCGACCCGGCGAGCACCTGGATCGACGTGACCGTCGAGCTGGCCGCGGACGTGACCCTGGAGCCCAACGTCCAGCTGCGCGGCCGTACCGTGCTGGCCGCCGGGGCCACCGTCGGCCCCGACACCACGCTGGTGGACACCGAGGTCGGGGCGGGCGCGACCGTGGTGCGCGCGCACGCCGTGGGCGCGGTCGTCGGCCCGCAGGCGACGGTCGGCCCGTACGCCTACCTGCGACCGGGCACCCGGCTGGCGGACCGCGCGAAGGTCGGCACCTTCGTCGAGACCAAGAACGCCGAGATCGGCGTCGGCGCGAAGGTGCCGCACCTGTCGTACGTCGGCGACGCCACCATCGGCGAGGGCACCAACATCGGCGCCGCCACGGTCTTCGTCAATTACGACGGGGTGGCCAAGCACCGCACCGTGATCGGCGACCACGCCCGCACGGGCGCGGACAACATGTTCGTGGCGCCGGTGCGGGTCGGCGACGGCGCCTACACGGCCGCCGGCTCCGTCATCACCGAGGACGTGCCGCCCGGGGCGATGGCCGTGGCCCGGGGCCGGCAGCGCAACATCGAGGATTGGGTGCTGCTGCGCCGCCCGGGCACCGCCGCCGCGGCCGCCGCGGCGGCGGTGCCCGGGCGGCGC